>NZ_JAPYOK010000110.1:0-83586 GCF_028283155.1 Candidatus Poriferisodalis multihospitum
GGGCTGGAGTGCGCGTCGGCCATCTGCTGGGCCTGCGCCGCGGTCATAGCGCCGCCCGACACGCCGACGCCGTCATGAACGCCGAACGCCACCAGCACCCGGTTCCACCGATTCACATGCGCGGTGCCATGCTGGGTCTGCGCAGCCAGCGACTCCACCTTCGCCACCACCACCGGGTCCGCCACATAGCCCGCCATGTCATCGTCGGCCACATCAGGCGGACTGTCCTGAGCCACCGCAGCGACCAGCCGCTGGCTGTCCGGCTGCAGCGGGCAATACGCCGACCCGTCCGCCGTGTCGATCCCCGGCTTGTCTGCGCAATACTTCAACACCGGATACTCAGTGGACGTACCGAAATCCCACGGATCATCACCCGGCCCGAGAAACGCACCTCCATAGGGGGCGAGCAGGTGGTAGCCGCCGACGTCGACGTCCACGTTCCAGCCCGAGTAGATCCCCGTGTAGCCAGTCGGTGCCTGCAGCTGCGCCGTCGTGTAGCCGACGCCGCAGTCCGGGCTCGCCGCTAGCCCCGACGCGTCGGTGTCCCAGTAGTTCCCGCCCTCAGCGCGAGGGCGGTCCGCGCCCCAGCATCCAGCCGTCAGCCCGCCCAAGATCGTGCCGTCGGGTCCCGACACCTGCCCGGTCGCGTAGTTCGAGCGTGGCCAGCCAGCCTCCCAAGCGTGGGTCAGCAACGCGATCAGGCCCCCGGCGCGCGATCTCACAATCCTCTCGTCGTCCACGACGTAGCTGTACGGCACACCGGTGAAGGTCACCGAACCGGTCGCATATGCAGCGCGGACATGCCCCGACCACCTAAAGCCCGCCAAGCCGCCGACCCATCCGCTTCCCGCCACATCGCCCGTGGCGTAGACCGCAGCGATGCCCGAACCGTCGGCGATCCCGACCAGGCCGCCCACATTGGCACCGGTCACATCGCCCGTGGCATAGCTCTCGACGACGAAGGACTCTCGCCGGGTTCTGCCGATGAGGCCCCCGACATCGAGGTCGCCGGACACGTCGACTTCTGACCACACGCCGCTGACGCGCGCCATCTCCACCTGTGCAGCCAGCGCTCCCACCTGCGTGCCGCCGCGCACACCGCTGTCGGCGTTGGGGGCGCTCAGCCCGAAGTTGCGCACATGCCCGCCGGGGCCGATAAAGCCGAACAGGCCCACGTACCAACGCCCCGGGCGGTCGATATGCAGATTCGCGATCGTTCGTCCGTTGCCCTCGAAGATCCCCGTGAACATCCTGGCCTTCGAACGCGGCCTCTCGCCCAGGTAACGGCCCCCCACATAGTCGTCGAAGCGGTCATTCGCGGCCTCTCCGTAGATCGCTTCGCCGCCCATCAGCGGCGCCCACCCCTTGCCGCCGTTCCAGAAATCGTCGCCGGAGTCGGCCGAGCCGTTGCCGTTGGTGTCGAAATCCAGATCGGCCGCCAGTTCGTAGCCGGCGCAGCCAGACGACGGGCAGCCCATGCCCGCCACTGCGTTGGGGAACGCAGCCGCCAGCTTCGTCGCGCCGTCAGGATCATGCGCTCGGTTCCCATCGTCGTCGGCCGGGTACACATCGGCTGTGCCGTCGCCGTCGAGGTCCCAGCGGATCGCGTTCAACTGAGCGAGGCTCGACACCTCGATCAGGCCGTCGTCGTCGGTGTCGTAATCCACCACCGGCGGCGTCTGCGCGCCCGCGGGTGCCGCAGCAACCGGGGTCAACAGCCCAGCCGCCAGCAACACTGCAGCGAGCACTCCGCAGCACGAGCGAGTCCGACAGCACGAACGAGTCATTGCCACAAGGTACAGATCACCATGGCGGCCAGCGGTACATAGTCTGCGGGGATGGGCCTGCGTCCTGAGGCGGGATCGGTGCCTGATGCGCCCGGGAGCTACCAGTTCCTGGACTCGGACGGCCGTGTCATCTACGTGGGCAAGGCGAAGAGCCTGCGCGCTCGCCTGAACAGCTATTTCGGCGATCCCGCAGGCATGCACCATCGCACCGCACAGATGATGGCCACGGCGTCAGGGGTCGAGTGGATCGAGGTGTCCACCGAGGTCGAGGCGCTCATGCTCGAGTACAGCCTCATCCAGCGGCATCAGCCCAGGTTCAATGTCCGGCTGCGGGACGACAAGTCGTACCCGTTCCTCGCCGTGACGCTGGCAGACGAGTGGCCGCGGGCGATGGTGATTCGCGGACGGCGCAAGCGCGGCAACCGGTACTTCGGGCCCTACGGGCATGCCTACGCGATCCGGGAGACGCTCGACTTGCTGTTGCGGACCTTCCCGATCCGCACTTGCAGCGACAGCAAGCTCGCGACGCACGAGCGGCTCGGCCGACCGTGCCTGCTCTACCACATCGAGCAGTGTGCAGGTCCGTGCGTGGGGGAGATCAGCCGCGGCGACTACGACCGGCTCGTGCGGGAGCTGGTGCGGTTCCTCGAAGGGAACACCGATGAGGTGGTGAATGACCTGACCCAGCGCATGGCCGATGCATCCGAAGAGCTGGAGTTCGAGCTGGCGGCTCGGCTGCGCGACCGGCTCGCCAGCGTCCGCAAGGCGATCGAGAAGCAGCAGATCGCTGGGACGCGCAACGAGGACTTCGACGTCATCGGCATCGGCGACGACGAGCTCGAGGCGGCAGTGCAGCTGTTCTTGGTGCGCAAGGGGCGTGTGATGGGCCAGCGGGGGTTCGTCGTGGACAAGGTCGAGGAGCTGGACGGTTCGCAGCTCGTTGCCCGCGTGCTCTCGGGGCTGTATCACGACGAGAACCCGCTGGGCTGGCCCAAGGTGGTGCTCGTGCCCGAGCTCCCGCCGGAGGTGGGGGTGTACGAGGAATGGCTGAGTTCCCAGCGAGGTTCGCGGGTGACGCTGCGTGTCCCGCAGCGCGGCGACAAACGGGCATTGATGGAGACGGCGAGCCACAACGCGCGCGAGTCGCTGGCACGGCATCGGATGCGCCGAGGCCAGGACCACAACAGCCGGGCCCGTGCGCTGAATGAGCTCGCGGAGCACTTGGAACTGCCCCGGCCGCCGCTGCGCATCGAGTGCTACGACATGAGCCACCTGCAGGGAACCAACTACGTCGGCTCGATGGTGGTGCTCGAGGACGGCCTGCCGCGCCGCAGCGAGTACCGGCACTTCCGGGTGCGCAGCGTCGCAGGCAACGACGACTACGCAGCCATGGACGAGGTGCTGCGCCGGCGGCTGCGGAACTACCTGGCCGAGCGCGACCTGCCGGCGTCCGAGCAGGGCCGCTTCGCCTACCCGCCGCAGCTGCTGGTGGTGGACGGTGGCAAGGGGCAGCTCGGCGTGGCGGCTGCGGTGCTCGACGAGCTGGGGCTCCGCGAGCAGATCCCGGTGTGCGCCCTCGCCAAGCAGTTCGAGGAGGTGTTCGTGCCGGGCCGTCCGGAGGCGGTGCGCATCCCTCGCCAGTCCGAAGCGCTGTACCTGCTGCAGCGAGTGCGCGACGAGAGCCATCGCTTTGCCGTGTCGTACCACCGCAGACTGCGCAGCAAGGCCATGAAGCGGGGCGTGCTCGACGGCATCGCCGGGCTGGGTGACAAGCGGCGAGCGCGGCTCGTGCGTGAGTTCGGCAGCGTCGGGGCGGTCAAGTCGGCCTCGCTCGACGACCTGCGAGCGCTGAGCTGGCTGCCCGATGCCGTCGCCGAGGCGGTGTACGCCGCAACACACCCGACTGAGGCGCTGGCGGGCTCCTGAGGGGCTGAACCCCCGTACGCTCGTCGCATGGCTGGGGGGCCGGAGTTCGTCATCGTGGCCGGCTCGTCGGGCGCGGGCCGTTCCACAGCGGCAAACGCGCTAGAGGACGTGGGCTGGTTCGTCATCGACAACCTGCCGCCCCATCTCATCGGCGACGTCGCCGACATGGTGGCGCGCCCTGGCACCCGCCTGCGCCGCGTGGCGTTGGTGGCCGGCACGCGCGAATACCGGGAAGATCTGGTGACGGCGCTCACCCAGCTGCGTGAGCGCAATGCCTCGGTGCGGGTCGTGTACCTCGATGCGCCGACCGATGTGCTGGTACGACGCTATGACGACACGCGGCGGCGCCACCCCTTGCACACCGGCGAGCAGCCGGCGGCTGCCCCGACCGGACAGCCGTCCAGCGCTGAGCCGGTGGCCGAGTCGGTCATCGACGCCATCGAGCTGGAACGGCAGCTGCTGGCCGACGTGCGTGACACGGCCGATGTCGTCATCGACACCGGCGATCTGAATGTCCATGAGCTGCGCGACCGGGTGCGTGACGAGTTCGGAGCTCCGGGCGACGAGCCCCAGATGCGAACGGCGGTCATGTCCTTCGGCTACAAGCACGGCGTGCCCACAGAGGCCGACCTGGTGTTCGACTGCCGCTTCTTGCCGAACCCGCACTGGGTGCCCGAACTGCGGCCTTACACCGGGCTCCATCCCGGTGTGCGCGACTGGGTGCTGGGACAGCCGACCACCAGCACCTTCCTTGAGCACCTCATGCCGCTGCTCGAAGCGCTGCTGCCCTCCTATCGCGCCGAAGGCAAGTCGTACCTGACGATTGCGTTGGGCTGCACCGGCGGCCGGCACCGCAGCGTTGCCATCGCAGAGCAGGTGACGCAGTCGCTCGCGGACCAAGGCCACGATCTGCACTGCCGCCATCGCGACATCGCCCGCTAGCCGCCGCCGGCCCGCTAGACAGCTAGCGACGGAACGGGGCCGGGGCACAGGCATCTCGCCGGGCTCGCAGAGCGAAGAGGACAGCAGCAGATGAGCGTGCGCGTGGGCGTCAACGGTTTCGGCCGGATCGGGCGCAACTTCTACCGGGCGGCCGACCGCCCCGACTGCGACATCGAGATCGTGGCGGTGAACGATCTCGGCGACACCGCCACCATGGCCCATCTGCTCAAGTACGACTCCGTACTCGGCAATCTGCCGCACGACATCGCCGCTGCCGACGGCGGCATATCGATCGACGGCGAGGTGCTGCCGGTGCTGTCAGAGCGCAACCCGGCCGATCTGCCCTGGGCTGACTACGGCGTCGACGTGGTGGTGGAATCCACGGGCATCTTCACCTCGCGTGACAAAGCGGCGATGCACCTCGACGCTGGTGCGCCGCTCGTGATCGTCTCGGCGCCGGCATCCGGCGCAGACGCCACCTTCGTGGTGGGTGTCAACGACGCCGATTTCGACCCCGGCGCGCACAAGGTCGTCTCGAACGCGAGCTGCACCACCAACTGCTTCGTGCCGATGGTGCAGGTGCTCGACCAAGCCTTCGGCGTCCAGCAGGGCCTCATGACCACCATCCACGCCTACACCGGCGACCAATCGCTGGTCGACGGTCCGCACGGCGACCTGCGCCGGGCCCGCGCGGCAGCCGTGAACATCATCCCGACTTCGACCGGTGCCGCGCGAGCGACCGGGCTGGTGCTGCAGGCGATGGACGGCAAGCTCGACGGCACCTCGCTGCGAGTGCCGATCCCCGATGGCTCGATCACCGACTTCACGGCGACGCTGGATGCCAGCCCCAGCGTCGACGAGGTGAACGAGGCCTTCGCTGCCGCTGCGGCCAGCGGCCCGCTGGCCGGTGTTCTGGACTACTCCGAGGACCCCCTCGTGAGCAGTGACATCGTGGGCAACCCGGCGAGCTGCGTGTTCGATGCCGGTCTGACCATGGCGATGGGCAGCATGGTCAAGGTGCTCGGCTGGTACGACAACGAGTGGGGCTACTCGAACCGGCTGGTGGACCTGGTGGGCATCACCTGCAGTCCCAGAGGCTGAGCCGAAAGGCGAAGCCGTGGCCCGAGCGGCCCGTGAGCGAAGCGAACAAGAGCGGGAAACAACAGGTGACGCAGAAGGATGGCAGCCTGCCGGCGCTCGAGGACCTGGAGCAGCGGCTCGGAGGACTCGACGGCCGGCGCATTCTGGCTCGCTGCGACTTCAACGTCCCACTGCGCGACACGGCTGCCGGCCGACTCGAGATCGCCGATGGCCTGCGCATCCGGGCCGCACTGCCGACCCTGCGCTGGCTGGTTGAGCAGGGCGCCGCTGTCACTGCGTGCTCGCACCTGGGCCGTCCCGCTGGCACCGTCGACGAGCGCTATTCGCTGGCGCCCGTGGCCGAGCTCCTCGCTGAGCTGGCGCCCGGCATCGCGTTGGCAGAGAACCTTCGCTTCAGCCCGGGAGAGACGTCAAACGATTCGGCCTACGTGGAGGCACTTGTCAATGGTCGCCTCGGCCTCCTGCGCGGCGCATCGTCAGCGGGTTCGGCTCCCTTCGACGGTTTTGTGAACGATGCCTTCGGCGCGAGCCATAGGGCGCACGCCTCCATCGTGGGGCCGCCGCAGCGCCTCCCGAGCGCGGCCGGCCGCCTGCTGCATCGGGAAGCCGAGGTGCTCGGCAGCCTGCGAACCGATGCTCAGCGGCCCTTTGTGGCGGTGCTGGGCGGAGCCAAGGTCAGCGACAAGCTGGGCGTCGTCGAGGCGCTGCTGTCGGTGGTCGACACGCTGGTCATCGGCGGAGGCATGTGCTTCACCTTTCTCGCCGCGTTGGGTCACCCGATCGGCGACTCGCTCTGCGAGCCCGACTTCATCAAGACCTGCGAGCGCCTGCTGCGCAGCGACGCCAACATCGTGCTCCCGAGCGACATCACGGCGCTGGATGCCGGCGGCACCGTGCGTCAGATGGGCCGCAGCCTGCCCGACGGCTGCCGCGGCCTGGATATCGGCCCCGGCTCGGCTGCCGAGTTCGATGATGTGATCGCTGCAGCGCGGACGGTCTTCTGGAATGGTCCGATGGGCCTGTTCGAGGATGAGCGCTTCGCCGCTGGGACCCGTGCAGTTGCACAGTCGATGGCCGACAGCCGGGCGTTCACTGTCGTCGGCGGCGGCGACAGTGCAGCAGCCGTGGCCCAGTTCGGCCTCGCCCCCTACATGGATCACATCTCGACTGGGGGAGGGGCGGGTCTGGAGCTCATCGAGCACGGAGACCTGCCCGGTCTCGCCGCCCTGCGAGACTCACCGCAGCAGTGAGCGAGGCAGGGAGAGCCACGATGACTCGGACGCCGCTGATCTCAGGCAACTGGAAGATGCACCTGAATCACCTTGAGGCAATCCAGCTCTGCCAGAAGCTGAGCTACGAGTTGGCTCGTCACCGCTACGACCAGGTCGAGGTGAGCTTGCACCCACCGTTCGTGGACCTGCGCAGCTGCCAGACGGTCATCGACGCCGACCGGCTCGAATTCAAGCTCGGGGCGCAGAACTGCCACGACCAGGGCCAGGGTGCCTACACCGGCGAAATCTCGCCGTCCATGCTGGCCAAGCTCGACGTGAGCTACGTCATCGTGGGCCACAGCGAACGGCGAGCCCTGTTCGGCGAGACCGATGAGTTCATTGCTGCGAAGGCTGCCGCGGTCGCCAAAGCGGGCATGACACCGATTGTCTGTGTGGGTGAGACCCTCGAACAGCGTGAAGCGGGCCGGGCCGAAGAGGTGGTGAGCGCGCAACTGCGGGGCAGCCTCGCCAAGCTCACCAAGGCCCAATTCGAGACCTTGGTAGTGGCCTACGAGCCGGTCTGGGCCATCGGCACCGGCCGCAACGCCTCCGCGCAGGATGCCCAGGACATGTGCGCTGCGGCCCGCGAGATGGTCGAAGGAATGCGCCGAGACGCCGGCGCCCAGGTACGCATCCAGTACGGCGGCAGCGTCAAGCCCGTCAACGCTCCCGAGTTGCTCAGCCAGCCGGACATCGACGGCGCCCTCGTGGGGGGTGCCTCTCTGGACGCGGTGCAGTTCGCCCGCATAGTCCAATCGGCGGTGCACTCCTAAGGTTGCAAGTTGTTCCCGCAGTGGGTACTATTTCTAGCAGTGCCGGTGACCCCCGCCGGCACTTCCCCCTTTTCCCTGGAGCACGTCACATGGCCGTTCTCGATTCCATCCGCGATATGCAGGACCGCACCCTCGAGCAGATGAAGACTGCCCAAGAGCAGTTCGTCTCGATGAACGAGCGCGTCGCCGAGGCTTGGTTGTCGGCCGTGCCCGCTGCGTCGAGCCCGTTCGCGGAGTACCTGCCCAAGCCCACCGAGATGATCGACACCTACTTCAGCTTCTGGAGCCAGGTGCACGAGGCCAACAAGGACTGCGCCGCACGCATCGCCGCAGCCTGGGAGCGGGCCAGCGAGGACGCCCAGGCCTGATGGCCGCTTCCGACCCTGACGCCGCAGAAGCGGACGATCAGCGGTCGGCGAATCCGTTTCCTGGCTTCGACCAGCTCGGGGACTTCATACGGGCCCAGCGCGAGCTGATGGAGCTGAGCCAGCGGCAGCTGGCCAAGATGGCTCGGCTGTCGAACCCGTACCTCAGCCAGATCGAGCGCGGCCTGCACGAGCCCTCAGTGCGCGTCCTCAAGGCACTGGCCGAAGCGCTGAACGTCCGCGCAGCCACGCTGTTGTCGTATGCCGGCCTCATGGACCGCGATGACGTGCCCACGGTGGTGGAGGCTGTGCAGGCCGACCCGAACCTCACCGATGAGCAGAAAGCAGCGCTGCTGGGCGTGTACCGCAGCTTTGACACCGGCGGAGACTGACGCTCTGTGCCCGGGTCCGTGACCGCCGGCGACAGCATGTGGAAGGTCGCCTTGCGGATGGGGGCTGCCGATGCAGCTCTCGGCTCGGCGCGCTGGTGGGCTTCGGTGCAGTGGGGCCTCGGCACCGCTGCTGCTGTGACGGCCGCGGCGCTGCGGTTCGGCGGTCGCAGCGCGATCGTGGACGACGCTGGTTCGGTCGATTACCGCACGCTCGACCGCGGTGCATCGAGCGTGGCGGCCCAACTGCGCGCTGAATCGACCCGGCCCGACGGCAGCCTCGGCGCCGTCGGCATCCTTTGCCGCAACCACCGGTGGTTCGTGACGGCGCTCGTGGCGGCAGAACGCGCCGGCTGCGACACCGTGCTGCTCTCGACAGCGCTGCCCGCCTCGAATCTCGCGGAGGTGTGCGAACGCGACGGCATCGCCGTGATCGTCGCCGACGAGGAATTCGCCGAGGTCGTGGCCCAGTCGGGCACGAAGGCCACGGTGCTCGTCGCCGACGGGAGCGGCCCGGACGCACTGTCTCGTGTCGCAGCGGAGGGCTCGCCGTGCTCGCCGCCGTCGCGCCGGCCCAAGCTCGTCCTGCTGACGTCCGGCACGACGGGGGCACCGAAGAGCGCCGTGCGAACACTGAAGACCACGCGCGTGGGCGGCGCCGGCATGCTCCGGCGCGTCCCGTACCGCCTGGGCGACCGCTGCTTCATCGCCTCGCCCCTCTTTCACGCCTGGGGCCTGAGCCAGCTCGTCGTCGGTCTCGCCACCGCCAGCACCCTCGAGATGAGGCGACAGTTCCGGGCGGCCGAGCTGGGCCAGCTGCTGTGCGAGCGGCGCTACGACGCCCTCGTGGTGGTCCCGTTGATGCTGCGCCGCATTCTCGACCTGCCCATCGAACCTGACGCCGTGCACCAGCCGCGCATGGTGCTGAGCAGCGGCAACGTCCTGTCGGGCGACTTGGCACGGGAGTGGATGGACCGCTTCGGAGACCGCCTGTACAACGTGTACGGCTCCACCGAGACCGCCATCGGGACCATCGCCGATCCCGCCGATCTGCGCGCTGCCCCCGGCACGGTGGGCCGCCCGCCTGATGGCGTGACGCTCACGATCCTCGACGATGACGGCATGCCGGCGCGCAACGGCAGTGCCGGCTGGGTTCACCTCGCCAGCACGGCGCAATTCCTCGGCTACACCGACGGGAGCGACGGCGACAGAGCGGGCACCCTCATGGCCACCGGCGACATCGGCCGTCTCGACGCCGACGGCCGGCTGCACATCTCAGGGCGCGCCAACGACATGATCGTGACCGGCGGCGAGAACGTCTTCCCCTCTGGTGTCGAGGAGGTATTGGGGCGTCATCCGAGCGTCGAGATCGCTGCCGTGGTCGGCGTGGGCGATCCCGAGTTCGGACAGCGTGTGGCTGCGTTCGTGGTGCCGCGGCCGCGGCGCCGCGTCGATGCCGACCAGCTCCGCGCTTGGGTCGGCGAGAACCTTCCGAGCTTCATGGTGCCGCGCGACGTTCACTTCGTGGATGCCCTGCCCATGACCACCACGGGAAAGGTCGTGCGGCACCGTCTCGCTGTGCTGGGGCACCCCGACCGCGTGTAGCGGCCCTCAGCCTCTTGGCGGTATCGGCGGCTGCTGGCCGAATGTCTCGACGGCAGCCCGATCCACGTAGCGGGCAACCTCGCGCTCGAACGGGTACGACAGGTGCGAACCCTGGTACCAGAGCATGTCGGGGCGCTCCCAGTGCTCCCAGAGCGTCTTGACATTGCCCGGTCGGACCCAGCGGTCGAGCAGTCCCGCGAAGATGTAGCGGCGCTCGTAGGGCACCTTGCAGGGAAGTGACAGCGGCGACACCACCGAGAGGATCTGCTCGTAGGGCTCCCACGACAGCCCCCACTGCTCGTAGAAGGGCGGGAGCAGCGGTTCGACCTGCCGGCGGGTGCCGCGCGCCAGGTCGCTCTCGGGCACCCCGGCGATCACTGCGGCCAGGTCGTCTTCGAGTGCAGCGGTCATGGCAGCCATGTAGCCGCCGAGCGAGATGCCCGACACGGCGACGGCCGGCGCTTCATGCTGGTCGCGCACCCATCCGATCACCCGGCGGATGTCCCAGGCGCCTTGCGCCGCCGTGAACACGGTGTTCATGGCGCCCGCGTGGATGACACGCGAACCGCTGACGCCGATGGCCCGGGGACCGTGCAGCGGGAGCACCACGGCGATCACGTTGAGCCCCCAGCGCCGGTGCAGGCGATGCGCGTACAGCATCCACATGTCCATCTCGGGCTCGCCCGTGCGGTAGCCGTTGACGGCCACCACCCAGGGACGGGGCCGGTCGGGGTGCTGGAGCATCCAGGCATGTGTGGTGCGCACCGGCCGGTAGTTCATCCAGCGGTCGCGCCCTGGCTCGCCGGGCCACGGCTCGAATTCGCTGGCGAAGCGGACGTGCCAGAAGTCGGCGTCGCCCGCTGAGGTCGCGCTGATCTGCACCCCGCCGTCGAGCGGCGGGGGAGTGCGGTGGTATGCAGCGGGGTCGTCGAGCCAGCCGCAGTCCGAGTAGAGGCTGCGGGCCTCGGCCAGCTCGGAGCGAAGCCGCTGGCGGAACGGCCCGTCGGGAATCCTCATGCGCGCCGACGCCAGCTCCATCTGGATCGACCATTCATCGATCATCCACTTCCAAGCAGCGGCTGGAGTCTGGCGAACCGCCGGCAAGTCATCCTCGTTGTGCCCGCGGATCCACTCGGCCACTGAGCCGGCGGCCCGGCAGCCGGCGCTCAGCGGCGACGCAGGATGCTTCGAGGCCGGTCGGCGACTCGTCGGAGCGTCGGCGGGAATGGCGGTCATCGGCGGTCGGGCGTCCCTCTGTGATCGCTTGATCTCGCTCTACAGCGCCCGGGCATCGAGACGGGCGAGTGCGGCATCGGTCGACACCAGCATGCGTTCCAGCAAGTCTGCAAGGAGCGCCCGTTCGCTCGTGTCGAAGACCGTGAAGATCTCCTCGTAGATGCGGTAGGCGCGGTCGACGAAATACTGGTGGCGGGCCGCGCCAAGATCGGTCAGCTCAACCAGCACCTCCCGGTGGTCGCGGTCGGCCCGTCGCTTGAAAACGAGCCCATCGGTCTCGAGCCGGACGACGGCGCGAGTGACCGTGCTGGGCTCGACGTCCATGATGTCGGCGAGCGTCCGGATGGAGACGGGGCCGTGGCCTGCCACCGCGTCGAGCGCCCGGAACTGGCCGGGCTCGATCGACTGGGACCCGCCCCCGAGCACGTGTCGGCGCAGCCGTTCGACGGTCGGCCCCAGCCGCGCGGCGCGCCACAGGGCAGCGACCTTGTGATCGAGATCCCATTCGTCGCCCCAGTCGGCGGACTCGGGCGCCCAGGATTGCTGCGCGTTACGAACTCGTGGCAGCCCGAGCGTGCGACGAGCGCCGCTGCCCGTGGACTGCGCTGGGCCTCCCTCGCCCTGCTGGTCCGTGTCGATCAAGTTCATCGGCTGTCTTCATACTCTAGCCGATCCGCTGCCTCCGTGCCGGCAGATCATTGCAGCATGTCACACAATTTCTGCAAGCGAAATGCTCTTGTGACCTTGCTGTAACCTAGATATGATTGCATAGCGTCATGCAATTGATGGACGACCATTTGATACACGACAGCACATGTCTCAATTCATCAATTCGCTCCGGCAGGTGTCTGGTACGCCGCCGGTATGCGTGACATCAGACCGGACACCCCCCCCTGTATTCCGGAGGAATCAGACATGGCCAAGCAATGGCGTGAGATCTATGACGAGTGGGAGAAGGCCGTAGCGCCTGGTCTCCAGCAGTTCACCGCCTCGGACGGCTTCCGCGACTTCATGGCCGCGAGCGCCAAGGTCACCAACGCACTGACCGCGGAGTTCGAGCGCGCCAGCCGGCGCTGGCTGCACTTCTGGAACCTGCCCGCCGCCACCGATGTTCGCAAGCTTCGCCAGCAGGTCGCAGCGGTAGACCGTGAGCTGAAGGGCCTCAAGAATCTCGTGTTCGAGGTCGCCGCAGCTGCTCCCGACGACGTGGCACCTGCAACAAACGGCAAGGCAGCGTCGGTTTCGAGCAAGCCAACGGCCAAGAAGGCCCCTGCCAAGACGGCATCGAAGGCCTGAAGCCTCCGAACACTCCGATTACCCCCTCACTCTGAAGGAGCAGCCATGCCCCCATCCACACTGGCCAAGCCCATTCCGAAGAATGGCGCCAACGGCACTGCGCCCGAGGCTGACGCCACCGAACTCAACCTGTTTGCCGGCTTCGCCCCGTTTGCCGACATGTGGGAGACCGGCATGCGGCGCTGGTGGAACCTGACCCGCCACGTGATGGGCATCGATCGTGCCCCGGTCGGCCAGACGCCCCGCGACGCCGTGTGGAGCAACGGCAAGGCAGTGCTGTACCGCTACCGCAGCGAGAACCCCACGGTGCGCCCGCCGCTCCTGCTGGTGATGAGCCTGGTCAGCCGCTCGTTCATCTTGGATCTGCAGCCGGGCAACAGCTTTGTCGAGCGACTCGTGGCCGAGGGCTTCGACGTCTTCCTGCTCGACTGGGGCGTGCCCGACACCGAAGAGGCCAACAACACCCTCGAGACCTACTGCGACGAGCTGCTGCCCCAGGCGGTGGCCAAGGTCAACCAGATGGGCGGCGAGAACGGCGTCACCGTGTTCGGCTACTGCTACGGCGGCTTGCTGTCGCTGCTGTACGCGGCCGGCCATCCCGACGATCCCGTCCGCAATCTTGTCGTGATGGCCACCCCGGTGGACTTCGCCAAGATGCCGGCGGCCATGACCGGCGTGGGCAAGGGCGGCATCCACCCCGAACATCTCATGGACCACACGGGCAACGTGCCCGCCGAGGCCGTGCGGGCCTCGTTCACGCTGCTCACGCCCACGTCGGATCTCAGCACGGTCATGGACTTCTGGGAGCACCTCGACGATGACAAGTTCCTGAGCTCGTACCAGGCGATGACGTCGTGGACCCGCAATCACATCCCGTTCCCCGGCGCCACCATGATCCAGACCGTCGAGATGTTCAACGAGGGCAATGGCTTCGTGACCGGCGATCTGATGCTCGGCGGTCGCAAGCTCGACCTTGCCGACATCACGGCACCGTTCCTGAGCGTGATCGCCGAGCGCGACCACATCGTGCCGCCCGAGTCCACCTACGGCCTCGATGAGCTGGTCGGCTCCGACGATGCCACCGAGATGCGGCTGCCCGCCGGCCACGTCGGGCTGATCGTGGGCAACGGAGCCCGCAAGCGCTCGATCCCCTCGATGATCGGCTGGATGCTCGAACACAGCGACGTCGAGAGCTAGTCGACGTCACTCGTGGCCGAGAGCCGAGCCTGAGTCGGGGGCGCTGCAACCCGTGAGCGAGACAGCCACATCGGGGCGCCCCCGGGCGGGTCAGAGCGTGGCGCTGGTAATGGGCTCGGGCGGCATCGTCGGCGGGGCGTTCCATGCCGGCGTGCTCAAAGCACTGGAAGACGCTTGGGCGATCGACGCCCGGGAGGTCGACCTGATCGTCGGCACGTCAGCCGGCTCGATCTCCGGTGCCCTGGTGGCTGCCGGGCTCAGTCCCAGCGATCTGTTCCGCCGCGAGACACGTCAGCCGCTCAGCTCCGACGGCGAGCGACTGCTCGGCGCTGCACGGGCCCGGCGCGGCCCGAAACGCCAGGCCACCGCCAGTTTCGGCGCACCGATGGCCCCCCACATCTGGATGCTCGCTGCGGCGATGCCGGGCCAGGTGGCGCCAGGTACCGCGCTGGCGTCGCTGCTGCCCCGTGGCAGGGTGCCGACGTCGCACGTGGCCGACATGGTGCGCGGGTTGTTCGAGGGGGAGTGGCCGGCAGGGCCGAGACTGCGTGTGCCGGTGGTCGGTCTCGACACCGGTCAGCGGGTGGTCTTCGATGCCGACGGCCCGGCGACCCCTGCGGAGGCTGTCGCAGCGTCTTGTGCTGTGCCGGCAGTCTTCGAGCCGGTCGAGATCGACGGCACCGCGTACATCGATGCCGGCGTGCACTCGTCCGACAACCTCGATGTACTGCGCGACGAGTCGTACGACCTGGTCGTGGTGAGCTCGCCGATGGGCATTGCCGAGCTGCCGTCTGCTGCGCGTCCGTGGGCCATGCCGATTGCCGCGGCGATGGACTTCGGCGCGGCAACACTCGGCTGGAGCGCATTGCGAGTTGCCAGCCGGATGGCCACCGAATGCGAACGACTGAGCTTGACGGAGTGTGAGCGTGTGGAAATCGTCATGCCAGCATCGGCCGACCTCGATGCCATGGGCGCCAACCTGCTCGACCCGCGCCGCCGGCCGGCTGTGGCCCTGCAGGCCTACGCCACGGCGAGCGAGCAGTTCACGGCGCACTCCCTGTAACGGATCGCTCGTGCGCCGGCGCTGGCCGGGAGGCCGCGGGTAGCGGCTCAGATCTAGAGTCTCAGCGTGCCTGCTGAAGAATCGTCCACCGCCGCCGAGATGCCGAGTCTGCGCGACGGCCTCGTGGCTTTTGTGAAACGCGATTGCCCCACCTGCCGCGATGTGGAGCCGGTGCTCGCCGAACTCGTCGACCACGCCGTGCGCAGCGGCACTCGCCTGACGGTGTTCACCCAGGACGACGCCGAGTTCATGGCTGGGCTCGGCGGGCAGTGTTCCGAGGTGCTGCACGACCACGACCTGGCAATGTCGTGGCACCACGAGATCGACACCGTGCCGACGCTCATGGCGGTGATGGACGGCCGTGAGATGGCGCGCACCGTGGGCTGGGACCGTCGCAGTTGGGAGGCGCTGAGCGGCGCCGACGATCTCGGCGCCGAACTGCCGGACATGCGGCCGGGCTGCGGCTCGATGTCGGTGGACCCGCTGCTGGCCGATGAGCTGGCCCTGCGTTTCGGCGCGACGTCGTTCGCGAGCCGCAAGGTGGAGCTGGCATCGGCGGAGGATCCCGTCGAGGCGGCATACGACCGCGGCTGGTCCGATGGATTGCCGGTGGTGCCCCCGACCGAGGCTCGCGTGGCTGCCATGCTGGCGGGAACCACCCGGGCGCCCGGCGAAGTGGTGGCCGTGGTGCCGCCCGCCTTGGTCGAGTGCACGGTGGAGAAGGTGGCGGTGAACGCCGTCATGGCGGGCTGCAAGCCCGAGTACCTGCCGGTGGTGCTGGCCGCCGTGGAGGCGGCATGCACCGACACGTTCAATATGCACGGGCTGCTGTGCACGCTGTGGTTCTCGGGGCCGATCGTGATCGTGAACGGCCCCATCCGCCGACGCGTCGGCATGAACACCGACAAGAACTCGCTCGGGCAGGGAAACCGTGCCAACTCCACCATCGGGCGCGCCCTGCAGCTGGTGATCCGCAATGTCGGCGGCGGCAAGCCGGGCATCGGCGGCATCGACCGCTCGGCGCTGGGGTCGCCCTCGAAGGTGGGCTGGTGCTTCGCCGAGGACGAGGAAGGGCTACCCGACGGCTGGCCGCCGCTGTCAGTCGCCCGCGGCTTCGAGCCCGGCCAGGACACGGTCACGCTGTTCGCCGGGCACGGCCCGATCGGCTGCATCGACCAGGTGTCCCGGACGCCTGATTCGTTGATCCGCACGATCGCCCAGCAGCTGATGTGCGTGGGCAATCGCAAGCTGCCCACCGAGGCGATGCTGGTGATGACACCCGAGCACATGTCGACGTTCGCGGACTCGGGCTGGACGAGGGAGCGCTTCTACGAAGAACTCGAGCCGCTGTTGCAGATGGACCTGGACTTCGCAGTCAGCGGCGCTGGCGGCATGTCCGAGGGCCTGCCCGAGGGCTTCGTGCGGCAGCTTCTGGGCGCCGAGGTTGCCGGCAACCAGAGCGGCTCGGTCGACGGCGGGCACGTGTTCGGCTCGGCCGAAGGCGCCGCCAGCGGCGGCCTGCGCAAACTGCCGCCCTGGTCGCCCATGGTGGTGCGCGCCGGCGGGGGAGCGGGCGGTTTCAGCGCCATCATCGAGGGCTGGGTGCCGGGCGCCAAGGGCAGCACCCCCATCACCCACCCGATCCGCCCATAGACGGGCCTTCCCGACTCGGGGCCGCCGACGGGCGCCGGTAGCCTCAGATGCCGTGATGACGTGGATTGTCGGCGGAATCCACCTGCTGTCCGCCTTCGGGCTGATCGGCCTGGTGCTGCTGCACAGCGGTCGTGGCGGCGGCGTGTCCGACATGTTCGGCGGCACCGTGGGATCCACGGCGGCGGGCTCGACGGTCGCCGAGAAGAATCTCAGCCGTATCACGGTGGTGGTGGCGGTCTCGTTCGGCTTCACCACGCTGATTCTGGGCTTGCTGCTCGCCTGAACCCTGGTTGCTGCTGCCGATCAGCACCTATCGTGCGGGTCGCCTGCGACAAGGAGCATCCATGGGACGTCACGCCATCAAGACACCGCCGCACCACGCCACCTGGCCGGAGTACTTGGCGATCTGGCAGGTCGCCGACGAGATCGAAGTGTTCGAGTCGGCCTGGAACTGGGACCACTTCTATCCACTGGCCCCGCCGTACGACGGTCCCAACCTGGAGGGCTGGACGATGCTGGCGGGTCTGGCGCAGGCCACCACCCGGATCCGTCTCGGAGCGATGGTCAATGGCATGCACCACCGTCATCCGGCGGTCACGGCGAACATGGCAGCCACGCTGGACCACATCTCGAACGGTCGCTTCGAGCTTGGGATGGGCGCCGGCTGGAACTTCATGGAGAGCGATGCGTACGGGATCGACCTCGGGCCGCTGCGGGATCGCTCCGATCGGCTCGAGGAAGGCATGGAGGTGATCGTCAAGCTGCTCACCGATACGACGACCACCCACAAGGGGCGCTTCTTCGATCTGACCAATGCCTGGTGCGAGCCCAAGCCGATCCAGGAGCGCATCCCGATCGTGATCGGCGGGCAGGGCCGGGTGCGGACGCTGCGGACAGCGGCCAAGTACGCCGACCAGTGGGACATGACGTTCCCGCCCGATGTCGCTGCGTGGCGGGAGCTGGATGACGTGTTGCGCGCGCACTGCGAACGCGTCGGGCGTGACGAGGCTGAGATCGACCGATCGATTCACCTCGGCTTCGAGGCCGATGGCGATGTCGGCAAGGCAGTCGCGGGCGCGCAGGATTTCTTCGACGCGGGGGTCGACATCGTCGTGTGGTCGTGGCGAGGCGAGCTCAACCCGGTGAGTCTCGACGCGCTCGCGACAGCCATCGACGAGGCCTGAACGCCGCCGAAGAATCCAGGGCGCAGCGCTATGCTGACGCGCCCCGAAATGGCTGCGCAGCCAGCAGTTTCGGGCCTTCAGTCGGAGTGGCGGAATTGGCAGACGCGCTAGATTAAGGATCTAGTGCCCGAAAGGGTGTGGGGGTTCAAGTCCCCCCTCCGACACCACATGCAAGGCGAGATCGCCGGAGCTGGTGCCGCTCTGTCTCGGAGACCGTCAGTCAGTAAGGGGCTGCAGGAGTGGATCGGCGAAGCTGATGACCTGGTCTATGAGGTCGGCGAATTGCTCTGGGGTGGTGTGGAGGGCTTGGCGATTGCGCCAGGCCGACCATCTGCTTTGTGCGAGGTCGGCGTAGCCGTCGAGGACGTCGGCCAGCGGGCGGATGCTCACTTGTCGATGGTCTGCGACCATCTGCAGGGCTGCGCTGAGGTGGGTCATGTCGAGCTGGGTCTCGGCGAGTGCGGCGATGTCGACGAAGTCGCGCCAGCGCGTTGATGCTGTCCCGCGCTGGATCGCAGTGACGATCTTCTCGGCCAGGATCAGCTCGGCGGAGTAGGCGCGGACAGGGATTGGCTCGGCGTGGAGGAGTCGAGGAAGCTCGACGAGGTCTGGTTCGGGCCACAGCGGGTCACCGATGTTGATGTCGACGCGGAAGCGGAGCTTCGCCCGGTCGAGCTGTCCGGTGACCGTTGCGCGGATTCCTGGATAGGACGCGTCGTCGCGGATCTCCTCCACCTTGGCGATGGCCAGCTGGTCGAGGCCGTCATCGAGATTCACGGTCACGATGTCGGCGACGATGCTTGCGATGGCGGTGAGGTCGCCGTCGACGTCGGTTCCGGCTAGGTCGATGTCGCGGGTTGGTCGTCTGTCGGTGTAGGCGGCGAGCAGGACGCCGCCTTTGAGGACGAACGTTGCGGCGTGGTCGGTTTCGACGAGGCGGCGGAGGAAGCCTTCGAGCGCGTAGAGCTGGAAGAGTTCGTCGACTGGTCGGCCTGTGGCGCGGGCGGCGGCCTGGAGGTCGAGATAGGCGGCGCCCGCGGTTGTGTCCCGGCTCGGTCGGGGGCTCATTGAAGGGTTTCGATTGCGGCGCGAAGTGCTGGCATGGCGTGCGGGAACGATCTGGCTAGTTCCAGGAGCTCGGAGGGATGGTTGCCGCGTTGGTTGAGCCAGCGGCGAAGGGCTGTGTGTGCGAGGTCGATGCCGAGTCGATGACGGAGGCGGTAGGCGTCGATGATCGAGCGCGCCGGACTGTAGATGGCAATGGTGATCGTGTCGGCGAGGTGAAGATCGTCGCGTCCGATGTGGAAGGTGTCGCGGTCGAACCGATGCCAGGTCACGGGAGCCCGTGTCTTCGGCTGCCAATGGTGACGCGGCAAGGCGACGTCGATGGTGTGTGGGATCTCGTCGGTGAGGTCGTGGTGAGCGAGGGCGGTGGTAAGGCAGAGGGTGGTGTGAGGGCTGCGCAGAGCCAGCTCGAGAAGGTCTGGGTCGGCACCGTGTCCGACGCGGGCGTAGATACCGCGCGCAATGCGTTCCAGATCGCCCTGTGCGGTCAGCTTCGCGAGGTCGCGGTTCGAGATCCCGAGGTCGCGGGCCTGGGCGTGTGTCAACGCGATCGGAATGGTTGTTGAGGATATGTATGAAATCATAGCCAGATAGTGGCTATATGGCTATGAATTGATTCATAATGCAGACGTTGGCCGATCGGGATTGTCCTGGCCTTCGCGGCTGAGCTCCCGCCCGATCGGGCGCGTCCGACGAGACGGTTTCTTCTCCCTTGTTCGGTTGGTGGCCGTCTTCGTGGCCTGTGCTCGCGTCAGCGTTGTCGGCGGTCAAGGACCATCAGAGGTTGCGGGTGACGATTGAGAGAGGACCCCGCAAACGACACAGATGTCCCGGAGAGTGCGAATGCTTGGCGAGACCGGTGCGCTGAGCGTGAGGGCTTCGGATCGCTTCTGGCCTGCTGGCTAGTGGTGTGTCGCGGGTTGGGTTGCGCGGTTGAGTGCGGTTCGTGCTCGTTGGATTTTGGCGTTGATCTGTTCGGCGGTTTTGGTCCATCGCAGCGGCCGGGGGTCGTCGTTCCAGTTGGCTGCCCAGGTCTCGATGACTTCGACGAGGTGTGCGACGGAGGTGAACGCCCGTCCTTTGAGGGCTTTGCGGGCCGGTATCGAGAACCAACCCTCGACGAGGTTCGCCCAGCTGGAGCTGGTGGGGGTGAAGTGGAGGTGCCAGCGGCGCTGGCGGGGCTCGGCGAGCCATTTGCGGACCGGGTCGGACTTGTGCGCGGACAGGTTGTCCAGCACGACGTGGATGTCGAGGTGGCGCGGCGTCCGGCGGTCGGTCTCCTTGAGGAACGCGAGCACGTTGTCGCCGGTGTGGCGCCGGCGGGTCTGGGTCAGGACCTGCCCGGTGGCGACGTTCAATGCGGCGAACAGGTCGATGGTGCCGTTGCGCTTGCAGTCGTGGGTGAGGGTGCGCGCCCTGCCCGCCTTGAGCGGCAGCGACGGCTGGGTGCGGTCCAGGGCCTGTATCTGGGTCTTGTCGTCGAAGCTGAACACCGCCGCCCGCTCGGGCGGGTCGACATAGAGGCCGATCACGTCGTCGAGCTTCGCCTCGAAATCGGGATCGGAGGAGATCTTGAAGACGTCGGTGCGCCACGGGCGCAGCCCCGTCTCGCGCCAGGTGCGCGCCACGACGTCCTTGCTCACCCCGTGACGGGCCGCCATCTGGCGCGTCGACCAGCGCGAAGCCCCATCAGGCGGCTCGACGGTCAGCGTGTCCGCGACGATCGCCGCCTCGGCCTCGGGACCCGCCTCGCGCTCGGGGCCGCGGCCGGGCGCGACGGTGTCCACCCAGGCGAGCCCGCCGGCCTCGAACCCCGCCCGCCACGCACGCACCGTGTTCGGCGCGACCTGCTCGCGGCGGGCGATCGCCTCGTTCGCGACGCCATCGGCCGCGAGCAGCAGCACCCTCGCCTGACGCGCCGCCCGCACCGTCGACGCAGACGACGAAGCCACACGGCCCAGCTCGGCCGTGTTCTTCGGGACTGCACCTCACTGGTCACCGGTCAGAGCGGGCATTCCTCAGCGATGTGAACCCGGATCTGGTGAACTGCTATTCAGCCCCTGCTCTGACCTGCACAAAGACAGTCCTCCCCTCGACACCCAGGAACAGGGCGCAACTACAGCGTCGGGGCTCGTTCGGCCGGGCGCTCGGCGCCCTGGTAGAGGAGTTCGCGGAGTGCCACGCCGGCTCGCTGGTGGAACTCGACGGCAGCCGGGTCGAAGTCCTCGCGTGGTCGCGGGGTCAGCTCGAAGTTGCCGTACCTGTCGGTCCCCCGGACGAGGGTGGCGAAGTCCCAGTCGACGAGGAGCTGCTTGGTCCGGGTGGGCATGTACTGCAGCGAGATGCCGATGCGACGGTCGTCGGTCGTGTTCGGACCCGATCCGTGTGCGAGCCGCACGTTGTGCATGGACATCTGGCCGGGCTCGAGTGCCATCGACGCGACCTCTCGCTGGGAGACGTCGATCTTGAGCTCCTGACCCCGCGTCAGCATGTTGTCCGCGTGGTAGGTCTCGTCGTGGGAGAGGAGTTCCCGGTGGCTTCCGGGGAGAACCGACATCGCGCCGGCTGCCTCGGATGCGGGCGAGAGTGCGATCCACGCGCTGACGAGCTCGTCGTTGTCGAGTCCCCAGTACTCGAGGTCCTGGTGCCAGCCGACGTAGCTGGGCGAATGCGCCTCCTTGATCCAGAAGATCGAGTTCCAGCACAGGATGTCGGGGCCGATCAGATCCTCGACCGCGTCGAGCAGGGTCTCGTGGCGCATGAGCTCGTCGATCCAAGGCCACAGCAGATGACCGCCGGCGCGCTGAGCGCCGCCGAGCGGGCCGCCGCTTTCGGCCTCGTAGGCCTCGAGCTTCGCCCGCGCCTCGGCCGCCTCGCTCGCGGTCAGAAGATCGAGCGGCGCGATATAGCCCCGGTCGCGGTAGTGGTCGACTTGGGCGTCGGTCAGGTGCTTCGGCATCGCGTCCCCTCTCTGCCCGCCGTGACTGGCCGTTCCGGCTCGCTGCCGAAGCTATCGCCCGTCCGGATATGGCGCTGCTGGGCGTGCTCGGGTCTGGACGCACGTCTTAGCATCGCCTGATAGACGACGGTGAGTCCTCGTATCGCACGACCCGGGGGGAGGCTCGCATGGTCAGTGCCGATGAGAACCGACTCTTGACCGAGAGCGGCCCGGGGACCCCGGGCGGTGACGTGCTTCGCCGGTACTGGCAGCCGGCGGCGCTCACGGAGGAACTCGACAGCGACCGGCCGGTGGTCCCGATTCGCTTGATGGGCGAGGACCTCGTGCTGTTTCGCGACGACCAGGGCCGGCTGGGCATGATCGGGCGCCGGTGCCCCCACCGCGGCGTCGATCTGTCCTATGGCCGCGTGGAAGACGGCGGACTGCGCTGCCCGTTCCATGGGTGGCTCTTCGATGTCACCGGTGCATGTCTCGAGACCCCGGCGGAGCCGCCGACATCGACATTCCACACGAGGGTGTGTCAGGTCCACTATCCGGTCACCGAGCGCAACGGCATCGTGTGGGCGTTCCTGGGCGAGGGCGATCCGCCGGAGCTTCCCGGCTTGGACTGTTTCGTGGCGCCCGGCCCCCAGGTGTTCGCGTTCAAGGGCATGTGGGGGTGCAACTGGCTGCAGGCGCACGAGGTCGGCATCGACCCGGCGCATGCGGCCTTCCTGCATCGCTTCCTCGGCGCGGAGGACGGTACCTACGGGCTGCAGTTCCGCGACACCATCGCGGACACCGACGTGACCGTCGCCGAGCTGATGCGGGAGGCCTCCGCGCCCGACATCACCATCGAGCCCACCCCGTTCGGGTTCCGGTTCCGGACGCTGCGCCGGTACCGGGACGAATTCACCCATGTCCGGATCTCGAACTGCATCTTCCCCAACGCGATCACGATTGCGATGAGCCGGGAGATGAGCATCTTCCAGTGGCACATGCCCATCGACGACCACCGCTGCTACTGGTATTCGATGTTCGTCAGCTACGGCGAGTCCGTCGATGCCGAGGTCATGCGAGCCCAGCGCATCAGCCAGGTCACGCTGCCGGACTACCGCCCGATCGCCGACCAGTCGAACAGGTGGGGGTTCGATCCGGTCGAGCAGCGCGAGCGGACCTACACCGGCATGGGGGCCGACATCAACGTCCACGACCAGTGGGCGGTCGAGTCGCCCGGCCCGATCTTCGACCGCACTGCCGAGCACCTGAGCCCGACCGATGCCGGCATCCGCACCCATCGCCGCATGTTCTTGGCCGCTCTGCGCCAGCCCGACGCGGACACGCTCATCGGTGCGGCCGACCCCGGCGGACTCCGAGGCCCCGGCGCCATCGACGGCGTCACCACCGGCGGCGACTTCGACGCCGCGTGGCGCGACCTCGAGACGAAGCGACGCGAGGCCTCCGGGTGGGCCCCCGCGCTGGCGGACTGACCGATGCCCGACACCTCGAAGCCCGAAGACCGCTGGGATGGGGACTGGGCCGACGCCGCGGCGGCAGTCGAGGACCAGGTCCGCGACAAGGGGCTGCGAAGCGTGCGGGTCTCGTTCGCCGACCAGCACGGGCGGTTGCACGGCAAGGTGCTCGATGCGGCGCAGATCCCCGACGCACTGCGCAACGGCGTCTCGTTCCCGGGTTCATTGCTCACCAAGGACACCGGCCAGCACTACGCGTTCAAGATCTGGGAGCCTGACGGCGGCCCGACGCTTGCCTCGGTGATGGGGGCGCGTGACATGGTCATGGTCCCGGACCCCACCACGTTCCGCGTGCGGCCGTGGCTGGACGGGACCGGGTGGCTGCTCAGCGACCTGTACAGCGTCGAGGGCGCCCCGATCGAGCTGTCGACGCGCCGCATCTGCGCTCAGGCGCACCAGCGGTTGGCCGATCGCGGGCTGCGGCTCCGGGCAGGCCTCGAGATGGAATTCCACCTCTACCGCGTCGACGAGTCCTCCGGAGACCACCAGCTCGTCCACCGGGGCTGGGACCTGCTGGCTGAGAACTTCTCCGATCAGATCGAACCGCTCCTCGAGCCGATCCAGCGCAGCCTCTCGGCGCTGGGGCTGCCGCCGAGGACCATCGAGGTCGAGCACGGACCCAGCCAGGTCGAGCTCACCTTCCCTCCCGCCGACGGCATCGAACTGGCAGATCAAGCGGTCCTGATCCGCGCCGCCGTCAAGCAGATCGCGAGGCGGCACGGCTTGCATGCAACGTTCATGGCCAGGCCAGCACTGGGCGACGCCTTCCCGAGCGGCTGGCACCTCCATCAGTCGCTCATCGGCATCGACGACGGCCGCAACCGGTTCGCGCCGACGACCCCAGCAGAAACGCTCTCGGCGACGGCGCGGCACTACCTTGCCGGGCTCCTCGACCACGCCGAGGAGTCGTGCCTGCTCACCACGCCGACCGTCACCGGCTACAAGCGCTACCGGCCACACAGCATCGCCCCCGACCGGACCGTGTGGAGCCGCCAGCACCGCGGCGCCATGCTGCGAGTCATCGACGAGCCCCCGGGGCACGCGACCAGGATCGAGAACCGCGCCGGCGACCCCGCCGCGAGTCCCTACCTCTACCTCACGTCGCAGATCCTCTCGGGGCTCGACGGCATGGAGGCGAAGCTCGAGGCGCCGCCCCCCAGCGAGACGCCGTACGAGGCCGAGGCCGGGCCCCTGCTGCCGCGCACCCTCGGCGACGCCATCGAAGCGTTCGATCACAGCAGCTTCTACCGCGACACGCTCGGCGACGAGATCGACGACTACCTCGTCACCCTCAAGCGGTCCGAGTGGTCACGGTTCAACGCAGCCGTGACCGACTGGGAACAGCGCGAGTACTACGACACCTTCTAGCCGCAGCCAGACTGCACCGACGGCGAAGTCAGCCTCCGACGTTCCGGATGAGGCGTGACAGCATCGCTGGGCCGTGTCTCGTCGTGTCCCGCCAAGCGGAGGAGTCTTGGCGTCGCAATGAGTGTCGATATCGCTACCTGTCGGCGGCGTTCTTGGAGTCGTCGGTCTCGGCTGAAGGCTGAGGAGGAGGGGCCACCAAGCCGCTGGGCAGCTCTGTGAAATCGGCAATGGTGATCTCTGGTGAAATCGCTGCGCGCTGTTCGACGTGGCGTTCAGGCTTCGGCCTGCTCATTGCTTCATCCCTTGTTGCGTAGTGGGCCCGAGGAGGGGCGGATCGAGTTCCTCCCACACAGTGAAGTGCAGCGCCTCAATGTTCTCACGTCTGATGAGCACCCCGCCGCCGATCCGGGCGTATTCGCCATTTTCGTCGAGTACTGGTGTTCCGTTGTCTTGGTCAAGATGGACAGCTACGGCGAGGTAGATGTCGCGGTCGGGAATGTCCATGGCGGCATAGGTGGTGTCGATCGCCGCATACGACCGGCTGGATGGAGTGTTCACCAGGAACCCGCCCGCCCAGTATCCGGACTTGAGCAGGCACCTGACCAGGCCGCCCCGCGCGCTCTCAAACAGGCCGTCCCAGGAAGTCTGCGCAGGTCGCCTGTTGCCGAGGCGTGCTGTCAGCCCTGATCGTTGGATTGCAGCAGCTCCGACTGCTGGCAGGATCACGTAGCCCAAGGCAGCGCCCCACAGCCACCAAGGCAGGGCTTCACCGTTCGTGAACTCCGTGCCATAGCGGGCTATCAGCCAGTAGATCGGCCCCGCCATGAGGGCGATGCACAGCGCAGACATGCCTGCAAGGCGCGCGTACCAGTCCCGCGACCGACGCGATTGGATTTCACTGGTGCGCTCGTAGCCCCAAGCTGCGGACATGCCCGGTAAGAGAAACACGACCAGCAGCAGAACTGTCTGGTTGATGGTGTCCACGGGCCGACGCTAACCGTGGCCCCTCATGCGTCACCAGCCAATTTTGCGGTGTCTAGCGGTCCGGCGATGGACCCCAGCGTGTTGTGCATCTCCTCGAAGCAGTCGGCGCTGCGATGCCCAGGTCAGCCGCCGGCTTCTCTAATGAGGCGTGACAGCAGCGCGGGTCGCAGCGGCTTGGTGTTGACGTTGACGTCGAGGTCGGCCAAGGCGTCGGCGACTGCGTTGACGATCGAGGGCACTGCCCCGATCAGACCGCCTTCCCCCACGCCCTTGAACCCGCCGACGGTGTCGATCGACGGCGACTCGATGTGAGCGATCTGGAAGTTGGGAACGTCGGTCGAGCAGGGCAGCAGGTAGTCCATCAGCGTCGCCGTGCGGACCTGGCCGTCTTCGTCGTACACGAACTCTTCCATGAGCGCTTCGCCGATGCCCTGTGCCACGCCGCCCATCACCTGACCGTCGACGATCATCGGGTTGATGACGCGGCCGCAGTCGTGCACCACGACGTAGCCCTCGATGTCGACCGTCCCGTCTGCGGCATCGACCGCCACCTGTGCGATGTGGGTGGCGTTCGCCATCGTGACCAGCGGAGGGTCGTAGAAGTCGGTCTCCTCGATGCCGAAGCTCTCGCCTTCGGGCAGGTCGAAGGTGTTCATCGCGTACGCCGTCTCGGCGACCTCCGCGAATGAGAGCGCCCGGCTCGGCACGCCGGCGACGTGCATCTGGCCGTCGGCAACCACGATGTCTTCGGGGGTGGACTCAAGCATGAACGCCGCGATGCGCGCCAGCTTCAGCCGGGCCTTTTCCGATGCGCGTATCAGCGCCCCGCCGCCGGTGACTGCGCTGCGGCTGGCGAAGGTGTTGGTGCCGTAGGGCCCCGCCGCGGTGTCGCCCTCGACGACCGTCACGTCCTCCAAGCGAGCCCCGAGCTCGTCGGCGACGACCTGAGCGAAGGTCGTGAAGTGGCCTTGCCCTGAATGCGCGTGGCTCACGAAGGCGGTCACCTTGCCGGTGGGCTCGACCTTCACCGTTCCGCTGTCGAAGCCGGGCAGGCGGCTCAGTCCGCGGGCACGCCAGCCGGGGGCGCCCGTCCCGCTCACCTCGGTGAAGCTGCAGATGCCGATGCCTCGGTACTTGCCGTCGACCAGCCGTCCCGCCGCCTGGCGGGAGCGAAACTCGTCATATCCCGCCATCTCCATCGCCATCTTGAGCGACTCGACGAAGCTGCCTGTGTCGTAGCGGACACCGACAACGTTGTTCCACGGAAGTTCCGCCGTGGGCACCATGTTCCTCAGCCGAACCTCAGCAGGATCGAGCTCGAGCCGGCGGGCAATCCGGTCCATGATGCCCTCGATCGCCATGAAGCAGACGGGCTGGGCCACGCCCCGGTAGGCCAGCACGGGCGCTGTGTGGGTGGCGACCGCCGTGGCTGTGTACTCATACTCGGTGATCCGGTACGGCCCGACGATCATGCGGGCGCCGCCGGTGGTCTCCAGCGTGCAGCCGAACGGCACCGCTGAGTAGGCGCCGCCGTTGGTCCGGATCTCGGCCCTGAGCGCCGTGACGATGCCGTCGTCATCGACAGCGGCCTCGACTCGATAGTGGTTGTCACGGGCGTGGACGTCGGTGAGCAGTGCCCCGTACCGGTCCTGGATCCACTTCACGGGCCTGCGCAACCGCAGGGCGAGCGCGGCGCAGACGAATTCCTCGGGGTAGAGGGCCGCCTTGATGCCGAATCCGCCGCCGACGTCGGGAACAACGACCCGGAGGGTTGACTCGGCGACATCGAGAAACTCGGCCAGGGCAGTCCGCAGCAGGTGGTGGATCTGGGTGGATGAGTAGAAGACCAGGTTGGCCGGCTGCTCGGGAACGGCGAGGCAGCCTCTGGGTTCGATCGGCACCGCGGTCACGCGGTTCGAGTGGAAGTCCTCGGAGATGACGTGGGCCGCCGTGTCGAAAGCAGCGGCGACGCCGTCGGTGGCGAATCGGCCCTCGAAATAGACGTTGCCGGGCACGGTCGGGTTGACCTGCGGGGCGGCGGGCTCGGTGGCCTCGTGAATGTCGACGACCGCAGGAAGCGGCTCATAGTCGACGTCGACCAGCTCCATACCGTCTTCGGCGAGGTACTGGCTCTCGGCCACGACCACGGCCACCGCCTCGCCGGCGAAGCGCACTTCGTCGATCGCCAGCACGTCGCGGGTGTTGGGGCTGTAGCCGGGCAGCTCGATCTGGGCAGCGATCGGCTTCACCATGGCGGCGAGATCGGCGCCGGTGAAGACATCGACCACGCCGTCGAGCGCGAGGGCCTCGCTCGCGTCGATCGAGGCGATCCGGGCGTGGGCGTAGGGGCTGAGCACGAAGGCGAGGTGCAGCGTGTTGAGCGGTGTGGGCAGATCGTCGACGAAGCGGCCCTGGCCCCGCAGGAGGTAGTCGTCCTCTCGCCGCAGGACGCTTTGCCCGACAGCGCCTTGGAGGTCGCTGCTCATGACTGGTGCCCCCGTCGCAGCTCCACGGCGGCCTCAGTGATCGCGTCCACGATGTTTGCGTAGCCGGTGCAACGACAGACGTTGTTCATCAGGGCCTCCCGGATGGCGGCCTCGTCGGGGTCGGGAGTGCTCTCGAGCAACTCGACGGTCGTGAGGAGGAATCCCGGCGTGCAGAACCCGCACTGGAGCGCATGCTTCTGGTGGAACATCTCCTGGATCGGATGCAGCGCGTCGAGGTCAGCGAGATCTTCCACGGTGCGGATGTCCGGCCATTGACGGTGATGGTCACCTCGCATTCATCGGTCATGGGCCTTCCCCTTCCAGCAGCCCGCGCTCGATCAGCACGCCGACGAGGTGTCGCCGGTACTCGGCGTCGGCGTGCATGTCGCCGGTCGGATTGACGGCATTGCGAGCAGCGGCGACAGCAGCCGCGATTGCGGTGGGACCGAGGTCGGTGCCGACCAGCGCGTCCTCGGCGTCGACCAGACGCTGGGCCACCGACCCGACGCCGAACGCCGCGATGCGTGCCAAGGTGCAGGTGCCGCCTGCGCTGGCCCACCGCAATGCGATCCCGCCCACCGGGAACACGTTGCCCCCGTTCGAGACCTCCAGCAGCGCGCTTCGCTCGCTTGGGTCCTGGCGCTCGAATGCGACCGCCGAGACGATCTCGCCTGGCTCGATGCAGGTGGTCATGTCTGCGACGAAGAATTCGTGGGCCGCAACCCGGCGTTCGCCGGCGGCACTGGTGAGCACCAGATCGGCCTCTAGTGCGAGCGCAACGGCCGGCAGCTCGGCGAGCGGGTCGCAGTGGGCCAGGCTGCCGCAGACGGTGCCGCGGTTGCGCGTGGCGGGCAGTCCGACGTGCCGCAGCGCCTTGGCCAGCAGCGGGCACTCGGCTTGGACCAGCGGGCTGGTCTCGGCGTCGATCTGACGCACGAGCGCACCGACGACGAGGCGGTCGTCGGAGAGCCGGATGTAGTCGAGCTCACCGCAGCGGTTGATCGACACGACCACCTCGGGCCGGGCCAGCCGCAGATTCATGAGCGGGACCAGGCTCTGTCCGCCGGCGAGAATCCGGGCGTCTTCGCCGTGGGCGGCCATGGCCCCGACCACCTCGTCGAGCGTCTCGGGAGCAACGAACGAGAACGGCGCAGGTTTCATGGCGGCTCAGCCGGCGAGGGGTTGCAGATCGGCTGCGAGCGCCGCCAATGGCTCAGGGCCCACGATCGCTCCGTCTTCGACCACACGCTGACCGTCGATGTCGATCGTGTGCATGAACAAGACGGCGTCGGGATGGTTCTCGCCACCGCCGGGATCCCACCACGGCATGCCCATTCCGATCGCGTTGTTGCCAATCGCACGCGTGTCCTCGACGAACGAGCCGCCAGTGACCCGGGCCGTGGGATGGATGCCGTGGGTGAAGTGGATGACGTAGCCGTATTCGCCGTCCTTGCCGGCCCGTCGCAGCGCCCGGTCGGCGACGGTCCGTTCGTTGCCTCCGCCGGAAATGGCCCGGATGCGGCCGTCGATTTCGAGGGTGATGGGTGACGGAAGCCGGGTGTAGTACTCGTGAAACATGGCGCCGACGTCGATGCGGCCCTTCACGGATTCGACTTCGGGGAACAGCGTGCATTGCCCGGGAATCAAAACCGTCCCCGGCTTGTCGGCGCGTCGAGGTTTCTCGAACCCCCGCTGCCCCAGAACGAAGCTCACGTCGGTGCCGGCGCCATCGGTGATGCGCACGCTCTTGCCGACGGCATCGTTCACCAGCGCGTCAAACCCATGGTGCACCGCGAAGTAGCCGTCGAGGTCGACTCGCCCGAACAGCCGCAACAGGCCCCCGGCGCTGAGGTCGGCACCCAGCAGGTAGCGGATGCGGTCGGTCTCCATCGCGTGATCGTGCAGTTCCGAACCGGCGAGGTAGGGGAACGTGAAGTCGATCCACACGTCTGCGGCCAGCGCTGCGGCCCCCAGTGCGGGAGTCACGTAGGGATCGGCGAGGCGACCCTGATACGGCAGCGGCGGGATCAGGTGGACCGAGGCATTGGCGCCGGCGAGCAGCGACGCCCGCAGTACCGCCTGCCAGACCACTTCGTCGCTGTCGGTGTCAGCGGTGATCAGGACCGTCTCGCCCGGCTCCAACGCCATGTAGTCGCGCATCAGCACGTCCGCTGCGCTCGAGACGGTGGGGGTCATGGGGTGGCTCCGTCGAGGACACGGTCCAGGTAGCCGTTGAGGAAGTTGTGAACGCCCTTCTCGTGCGTGCTCATACGCCCCGGCCGGTAGGCGGGGGAGCTCATCGCCTGCTGCATCGACTCGATCATCACCCGATCCTCTTCGAGCACCAGGATCTGGTAGTCGTAGTAGATCTTCAGCGTCTCGTCGAAGTCGGGCCGGTCGAAGAACTCCTCGGGGAACAGGTGGTAGATGACCACCCGGGTGCGGCCCTCGTCGATCGGCCAGGCGATCATCGGCCGGATGCAGTCGATGCGGCCGAAGAACGTCATATTGGGCGCCTTGTACGCCGTGCAGGCAAAGCTGTGCGGGCGGTCCTCCAGCCATGGCATCTTGCCGAGCAGCGGCTCGGCGCCCGGCGTGGGCGGACCGGCGTCGTAGAAGATCGACAGGCCGCCGCCGGGCTTGATCATCACGTGGTCGGGCTCGAACTTGAAGTTGGCGCCGAAGCTTCCGGCGTGCAGCACACCGACGTGGTAGAAGTCCATCAAGTTCTCGTGCACGAACTTCCAGTTGCATGCGAGGTCGATCTCGAGCTTGTTGCCGAGGCGGCATTTCTCCCACCCGAGGAACGAGAACTCCTCGTCGATCACGGCCATCGCATCTACCAGCGGCTCGGCATCGGGGTCGAAGTTGATGAAGATGTTGCCCCGCCACACGTCGAGCCGCAGCGGTGTCAAGGCGCAATCGGCGACATCGAAGCCTTCCGACTCGGCCATGTAGGCGGCGCCCTTGAGCTGGCCGTCGAGACCGTAGACCCAGCCGTGGTAGGGACAGCTGAAGGCCTTGAGATTGCCCGCTCCGTACGCGACTTCGACGCCTCGGTGGACGCACATGTTGTAGTTGGCGTGCAACCGGCCGTCGCGGTCGCGCGACAGCAGCACTGGCTCGCCGACCAGTCGCAGCGCCATGTAGTCACCTGGTTCGGCGAGCTCTTCGACGCGGCCCACATACAGCCACTCGCGTTTGAAATACTCGTCGACCTCGCGACGGAAGATCTCTGGGCTGGCATAGATCGCGCCCGGTGCATGGCTGGCCTGGTCCAGAGCGGCCCTGGTCCTGCTCGGATCGATCACGGACGAATCAGACATGACGTCCCCCCGTTGCCAACGGCCCCGACCCACGGTTCCGCAGCGCGAAACTCAATTCGCTCTCCGTTGCATAGCAGGGCAACAGCCCAGACGCCATGGAAACGCTCGCTAGGTGCGGCGATAGGTGGATCTCGGCTACCGCCGTTTGCTCATCACATCAGCCTGCCGGAGTGGTATGTAGGAACTGTATGACTTCGCTGCTGCATGACCCGGAGCTTGAGGCGCTGCTGGACCGGCTGCATGCCGAGAGCGATGCGCAGGCCGCCGAGACCTCGGCATTCTTCACGGAGGCCCGGCGGGAGAGCGGTCGCGACCGGACCCAGCGGGGCTTCGACGACGACATGCGTCGGTACCTCGCCGACAAGCTCGTTGCGCTCGATCGCGACAAGGCGATGTTCTGCTACCAGGTCTGCCGGGCTCTGGGCGCTCGCCGTGTGGTCGAGGCCGGGACGTCCCACGGTGTTTCCACCCTGTACCTGGCCGCCGCCGTGCGGGACAACGGCCATGACGACGGTGTGGTCATCGCAACCGAGTACGAGCCTGATAAAGCTGCCGTTGCCCGAGCCAACTTCGACGAAGCAGGTCTCGCTAGCTGGATCGAGCTGCGGGAGGGCGATCTGCGGGAGACGCTGGTCGACTGCGGGGGACCGGTCGACTTCCTGCTTGTCGACATCTGGCATGTCGCTCTCGACGCGCTCGAACTGGTCGCGCCAGCCCTGCGCCCCGGAGCGGTCGTCGTCACCGACAACACCATCTCGTCCGCCGAGGGCTACCAGCCCTACTTCGAGTTCCTCAACGACCCCGCCAACAAGCTCCGCACGATGACCCTGCCCTTCTCAGGCGGACTCGAGTTCACCGTCCGCATCGACGAGCAGCGGTGACGGCCGACGCCACGACGTCGTAGGTCGACTCCAGAGCGAGAGCTATCGGTCTGCGGTGCGGGGAGCGAGCACGGAGCGGTCGTAGAAGCCGAGGGAGTTCTCGTAGTCCATGTCGAAGCCGAGGCGGCTGCGCATGGCGTCGGGGAGTGCGAGCACATCGGCGAGGGGTATCGACACGTGCTGGTTTTCTTCCTGGCGGAGCCAGCCGAGGTTGTAGGTGAGGATGATCCCGTAGCGCCAGTCCTCGGGCGTGGAGTTGGCGCCGGCGCCGTGAAGGGTGCCGCCGAGCCAGTACAGGACCGAGCCCGCGGGCATGTGGGCACGGACGACCTCGTCAGGTGTCGCGGTGCGCTCGGCGTCCCAGCGGTGACTGCCGGGCACGAGCTGGGTGCCGCCGTTGTCGGCGGTGAAGTCCGACATGGCCCACATCGATGCCAGGATCAGGTTCGGGCGGGGGAGCGGGAAGTACGGGTAGAGGTCTTCCTCGCGATGGAGGATCTGGTCGCGGGCTCCGGGCCCGACCTCCAGCGCCGCGGTCACGTTCAGAGTCCACTTCGAGCAGTTCTGTCCGAGGTGACGGTCGCCGAGCGCTTCGGTGATCGGGTGCATCATCAGCTCCCGCACTGTCGGCGAGCGGTGCATGAGCGCCACCACCCGGCGGGTGATGCCGGGGTAGAAGGCGGTTGGCTTGTCATCGGCCACCCTGGCGCTGGCCATGTGGTCGACCAGCTCAGCCCGGACGGCAGCTACCTGGTCAGAGCTCGCAGTGTCATGGACGACCAGGCAGCCGGCGGCGTCGAGCTTGGCGTACATGGCGTCGGGGTCGTCGTCGGCCGAACACGTCGGGATGCCGAGTGACATGGAGCTGCTCCTTGGGCCTCTAGCTCAGCGGAGCTTCGCACACCCGGTCGAGGCCGGCCCGAAGCGACCTGGGTTTCCATCGCCTGACGAACCTAAACTCTTGCACTTTAGATTTAGGTAACCGGTGTTAACCTTGCATTAACAGCATCGGTCTTGAGTCAAGGAGGCAGCCAGTGTCCCGATGGCCCGCTGCCCAGTTGCACAGCGCAACGGTGGAGAACGAATTGTGGCGGTCGTGGGATGACGAGAGCCCGCGCACCATCACGGTCGCACAGACGGTGCCTCCGCAGATCGTGACGCTCGCGATTCCCGCTCTTCAACCGGCCACAGGCGAGGCCCTGGCTGAAGCGGCGCGTTCGATCAGCGATCTGCGCGAACGCGCCGCCGAGACAACCGGCGTGCTCGGCCACCTGAGTGCTGTGCTCATCCGGGCCGACGCGGTCGCTTCCTCGCAGATCGAGCACATCACGACCTCCAGCGAAGCGTTGGCGGTCGCGCTCGCCGCTCTCAGCGACAACGATCCCGATCGGAGCAGCTACCCGGTCGCGACAGAGCTGGTCGCTGCGAACGTCACTGCCGCTCTGAACACTCAACGTGGTACCGAGGATCTGACTGAGGACTGGTTCCACCGTCGCCACCGCAGCTTGCTCGCCGCGGATCCCGAGATGGAACGGCGCCACCTCGGTGCATGGCGGGACTGTGCAGTGTGGATCGGCCAGAACCGCCGGAGCGCAGACTTCGAAGGCCCGCCGTGGGACCAGGTTCCTCAGCTGATGGACGACTTGGTGCGCTTCGCTGCCCGACGCGATGTGCACCCGATCGTGCACGCCGCGATTGCGCACGCACAGTTCGAGACGATCCATCCCTACGTCGATGGCAACGGCCGCATCGGACGGCTGCTGATCCACCGACTGCTCGACTCCGGATCCGCGACGGCGACAACGCCGGTGCCCGTCGCGCACGGTCTTCTGCATAACCCGAACGGCTACGTCGGCGGCCTCACCGCATACCGCCGGGGCGACCTCGACGACTGGATCACCGTGTTCGCCACCGCGGTCAATGACGGTGCACACGCTGCAGTCCGCCTCGTGGCACGCATCGCTGATATCGCTGACGCCCATCGCCAGCGCGTCCGCACCCGCCAGGGATCCGCTGTCTCGCAGATTCTCGACGGTCTGCTCGGAACGCCCGCCATCACCGCTGGCGAAATCCAATCCGCGTACAAGCTGACACCGGGTCGCGCCTCGCAGATCCTGCACCAGCTCGCGGATGCCGGCATCTTGCGGCTGAGCGAACACCGTGCCAGCCGATCTCGTGTCTGGGTGGCCCACGAGGTCATCGATGCGATCGACACCATCAACGCCACCATCCCTCGGCGCCACATCGACAGCTATTGTGTCGTGACAACTTCGTTGACTCGGCGCCAGCCGGTGCCACGGTGCATGTAGGAATGGGAATCATTACCATCAACGGCATGGTTGATGAGCGAGTTCCTGTGACGGTGCTGACGGGATTTCTCGGTGCGGGCAAGACAACGTTGTTGAATCACATCCTCACCGAGCAGCACGGCAAGCGGATTGCGGTGATCGAGAATGAGTTCGGCGAGGTTGGCATCGACGACGCCATCGTCCTCGATGCCGAAGAAGAGATCTTCGAGATGAACAACGGCTGCATCTGCTGCACCGTTCGCGGCGATCTGATCCGCATTCTCGGCAATCTGATGCGGCGCAAGGACCGATTCGACCAGATCCTCATCGAGACGACGGGGCTGGCCGACCCGGCACCGGTGGCTCAGACGTTCTTCGTCGACGACGAGATGTCAGCCCAGTTGCGGCTCGATGCCATCGTCACGGTGGTCGACGCCAAGCATCTGGTTCCGCATCTGGACGAAGAGAAGCCCGAAGGGGTCGAGAACGAAGCCGTCGAGCAGCTGGCGTTCGCTGATCGGGTCGTGCTCAACAAGATCGACCTCGCCGACAACAACGAGTTGGACGAAGTGGAAACCCGCATCCGGCAGATCAACCCACTGCCGCCGATTATCCGGACTCAGCACGGGAAGGTCGACCTTGATGCCATCCTCGAGGTCGGCGCGTTCTCGCTCGATCGTGTGTTGGCCGACGATCCCGAGTTCCTCGACCCCGATGCCGAACACCAGCACGACCTCAGCGTGACATCGGTGGGGATCGAAGCCGATGGCGACCTCGATATCGACCGGCTGAATGAATGGCTGGGCGATCTCCTGCGCACGAAGGGAACCGACATCTTCCGCTCAAAGGGCATCCTGTCGATTGCCGGCTGGGACGAACGGTACGTGTTCCAAGGCGTCCACATGTTGCTTGACGGCCAGCCTCAAGGAGTGTGGGCAGACGGCGAGGAACGACGCAACCGTCTCGTATTCATCGGACGCAACCTCGACCGAGAGTCACTGGAGGCCAGCTTCAGGTCCTGCCTGGTATGACCGACGCTGCGACATCGCCCATCGCACAGTGGCGGGTGGACGTTGACGACTACGTGCAGGTCCTCGAGGTTTACCGGGACCGAGGCCAGGCGGTGGTGGGATCCCTAGGCGGTGACGCTGCCCTCATCGAAGTCGACGACGGTTCGGCCACAGCGCTGGAACGCCATGAGATGGGAGTGCTGAGCGCTGCCTGGTCATCCGATGGCAGCCGCGTGGCGGTCGGGGGCCAGGACGGTTGCGTGCGGATCTACGACCGCACCGGAGCTGCTCAGGGCGTTGTCGACACATCGGCCTGGGTGACGGCACTGGCCTGGTCGCCGAACGCACCTGTGCTTGCGATCGGCGCGGGCCGGCACTTGCTCATCACCGACCTCGACGGCGCGCTTCTCCACGACTTCGACGACCAGCCCTCGACGGTGACGGCGGTGGCCTGGTCGGCCGACGGCAGCCGCGTCGGCGCAACCGCATACGGCGGCATTGGTTGGCACGACGTCGTCGGGCCACGGACCGGCCGCCGACGTCGCTTCGACTGGAAGGGGTCGCTGCTGTCGCTGGCGATGTCGCCCGACGGAGCATGGGCCTGTGCCGGCGCCCAAGACGCGACCGTGCATCTGTGGCGGCTCTGGAGCGGCAAGGACCTCTCGATGTCGGGCTATCCGTCCAAGATCGAGCGAATCAGATTCCGCCACGACAGCCGATGGCTAGCGGTCGCGTGCCTCGGTGAGCTCACCGTTTGGGACTTCGGCGGCAAGGGACCTGCGGGCACTGCGCCGGCCTCTGCCTCCGGTCATGACAACCACATTGAGGACCTCGATTGGGATCCCTCCGGCAAGTCCGTCGCCACGGGGGGAGGAGATGGCCGCACCATTGTGTGGGCGGCCCCGACCCGCGCCGGTCAGGACCTGTCGCCGGTGACTGCGCTCGAGTCTGATGAGGCGACCAGCCGTCTCCGGTGGGTCAGCGAGGACTGCCTCCTGGTCGGTCGGGCCGACGGAGGCTTGGTCAAACTCGCTCTCTAGAAGGACAGCTCAGAGGACGCCGGCGAGCCACTCGCGGGCGTCGATCATCATTTCGATGGTCTGGCTGTGAGCCATGTCGTAGGCGTGGTGTCGCAGGTTCCACCCGCCATCGCCGAGAGCTGCGATCACCTCTTTGGGCTGTTCTTGGCCGATGAGGAGGTCGCGGGTTCCCCACTGGAAGAGCGCTGGTCGGCCGTCTCCGTTGGACAGGTCGAGGCTGAGCCCAGGCGCGTTCGGAAGACCGCAGCAGATGGCCCACACGCCGGCGTAGCGGGGCGCACCAGCCCTGCCGGCGAGTGCCAGCGACAAGTAGCCGCCCTGGCTGAACCCGCCCACAATGCACCGCTCGAGCGGCACGCCGGCCTTGCCGGCCTCGTCTGCGATGAAGGATTCGAGCCTCTCGAGCGAGGGCGCGAACTGCGAGATGTCTTGTTCGAACGTCTCGAGGTCGATCGACCACCAGCCCGCGCCGTCGCCGTCGGGCATGTCGATCGGCCCCCTCGGCGCGATCGCAGTGAAGCGTTCGTCTGGGTCCACCAGCGGCACATACGACGCGAGGTGGTGCTGCTCGGCGGTGTAGCCGTGCATGAGGAAGAGCAGACGGTCGACGCCGTCGCGGTCAATCCGGTACTGGGTCAATGACATGGAACGCAACGCTCCTGTGCTGTTCGTTCGGTGAAGCTATGCGCTCGGCGAAAATGCTGCACGGATCTCTTCGCGAGTGTCCGCGCTGGCCAGGCAGTCGACCATGGTGAGCGCCAGGGTGAGCGCACCGTCGATAACTGCCTGGTCGCCTTCCTCGCGACCCGTGTACACCTCGAATTCCGGCGTGTGTATCGGGGTGCCCTCGGGGGCGACTTTGATCATCGGGTGGATGGACGGGACGGCGTAGCTGACGTTGCCCATGTCGGTCGATCCGACCACCATCGACCCTTCCTCTGAGGGCAACGGGTGACGCCCGACATCCATGGCGTTGCGCACGTAGACGTCGAGCAGGGGGTGGTTGTCGATCATGTCGTAGAAGGGCGGATCGATCCACTCGGCCTGCATCTCGCACCCAGAAGCGTCGGCGCCTCCCTGCAGGCAACGCTGCACCCGCTCCTTGAGCGTCTCAAGGCTCGCCATCTTGTGGCTGCGCACGTACCACTCGGCGGCAGCGCGCGACGGCACGATGTTGGGCTTGTCGCCCGCGTCGGTGAAGATGCCGTGGATCCGCTCGTCGGGCCGAATGTGCTGGCGCAGCGCGGCGACCGCGTTGTAGCCGAGTACCGCCGCATCGAGAGCGTTGCGGCCCCGGTGCGGTGAGGCAGCAGCGTGGGCCGCCTGGCCGTCATAGGTCACGTGCAGCTGCTGGATGGCGATCGCATGGAACGTGCGGAGGTCGCGATCGGCGGGATGCACCATCATCGCCAGATCGACATCGTCGAAGGCGCCGCGGCGGACCATGAACTCCTTGCCGCCGCCGCCCTCTTCGGCGGGTGTACCGAGGATGGCGACCCGTCCGCCGAGAGCTTTGGCAACCTTCGCCACCGCGATGCCGGCGCCGAGCCCTGCCGAGCCGATGATGTTGTGACCGCACGCATGGCCGATCCCCGGGAGTGCGTCGTACTCGCACAGCACAGCGACCGTCGGGCCGTCAGCTGTGCCGACGCGAGCATCGAACGCTGTCGGCATGTCGTACGCACCACGGGTCACGTCGATCCCGTTGTCTTCTAACACGCCGGTCAGGGCTTCGTGGGCGTGGTGCTCTTCGAAGTTGAGTTCGGGGTTGGCGTGGATCGTGTGCGAGAGATCCAGCAGCGCCGGCGTGAGGCGCTCGATCTCGGCACGAACGATGTTCTTGGCATCCGCGACGTCCATGACGGCGAGATTACCCAGCCCCTCCGAAGCGGGCCGATCGTGCTGGCTCACCTACATCGCCTGTTCGTACAGCGCATGGACTTCTTCCCGGCTCGGGTAGCGCGGCGTATTCAAGATGATGAGGTCGCGCAACGCGTCGGTGGTGAGCCCGTCGATGTCCTGCGTCTTGGCGCCGAGGTCGCTGAGACTGCGGTCCGTTCCGACGGTTGCAGACAGCGTCTCGACCGCCTCGACGGCCGCCAGCGGGTCGCGGGCGACGCCGAGCGCTTGGCCCACGTCGGCGTAGCGATCGGAGACCGATTCGAGGTTGAAGCGCATGACGTGGGGGAGCATGGTGGCGAGCGTCTGCCCGTGGGCTGCGCCGAACGTGCCCGAGACGGGGTGACCGGTTGCGTGGACGAGCCCGAGCAGCGGGCCCGACGAGAATGCACGGCCCGCGAGGTGGGACGCGATCTGCATCGACGCCCGGGCCTGCACATCGCTGCCGACGGCGACGGCCTGGGGGAGCCACTGCCCGGTGAGCCGGATGGCCTGCAGCGCGAGGCCGTCGGCATAGGGGTTCGACGCGGTGGACGTGTAGGCCTCGATGGCGTGCGTCAGCACATCCATACCGCACACCGCAGTCGCACCCGACGGCAGCCCGACGGTCAAGAGGGGGTCCAGCACGACAGCGCGCGGCCGAACGTCGGGGTGGCTGAAGGTCAGTTTGCGATGGTCCTCTGTCCGGGTGATCAGGCCGCCGCCGTTGGTTTCCGACGCCGTGCCGGAGGTGGTGGGCACGGCGATCGTGGGCACGCACGGCGCACTGGCCCGAGCCGGGGGCGCCAAGGTTGCGAAGTCGATCCGGTCGGCGTCGTCGAGTTCGGGCGAGAAGGCAAGCGACGAGTCCTCGATGCCTGACGGGGCTGCCATAGCGATGTACTTGCCGCAGTCCATGACCGACCCGCCGCCGACGAGCACTATCACGACGTCCTCGGTGCCGAACCCTCGAAGCGACTCCACCCCGGCGGCGACGTTGGCATCGGTCGGATTGGGGTCGACGTCGTCGAAGACCGTCCACTCGAGGCCATCGGTTGTGAGGGCGTCGATCACCGTGTTGACAATGCCCGCGGCGCGCACGCCCGGGTCGCTCACCACGAAGGCACGGCTGCCGTGCGCCCGTACGTGCTGGGCGAGCTCGGCGACGCTGCCCTCACCCACGTGGGTGGACGGCATGGGTTCAAGCGTGTAGGTGCTCATCTGTCGGGAAACTCCTCTGCTGCTGTGACCACGCCGGGTCATGCCCGTTCGTGGTGGGAAGTTGATGGCCCAGTCGGCGGGCCTTGGTCTCGAGGTATCGGCGGTTGTAAAGGTTCGGCGCGACAGCGAGAGGCACGCGTTCCACGGTGATTCCGTTCTCGCGAAGGCTGTCTGCCTTGTGGGGGTTGTTGGTGAGCAGCTCGACGTCAGTGATGCCGAGGTCACGAAGGATCCAGGCCGCAGGCGCGTAGTCACGCTGATCGGCCTCGAAACCCAGCGTGGTGTTGGCGTCCACGGTGTCGAAGCCGGTGTCCTGGCACTGGTAGGCCCTGATCTTGTTGGCGAGCCCGATCCCGCGGCCCTCCTGATCGAGATAGAGGATCGCGCCGGCCCCTGAGGAGGTCACGTGTTGGATCGCGAGCTCGAGCTGCTGCCCGCAGTCGCACCGCAACGAGCCGAACACGTCGCCGGTGACGCACGAGGAGTGCATACGCACAGGCACCTTCCGACGCGAGTGCGGATCGCCGAAGACCAGTGCCACATGCTCGCCTACACCCTCTCCGATGTAGGCGAAGATCGTGAACAGGCCGTGCTTCGTCGGGAGTTGGGCCTCGCCGACCCGTTCCAGGGTGTGCGGGGTTTCGTCGGGTGCCGTGCTCATGGGGGTGTGTTTCGACGATGGAAACCGGACCGGGACTCTAACCGGAATGAGAACGGTTCCTACGAGACTCAGCACGAAGGGCGCCGGTGTGCGGGGGTGCTAGAACCGCGCCCGTGCCGATGTTCGCTGGGTCAGAGGGATCGATTCACTACGAGCGATGGGTGCCCGAAGGCCCCGCGCGCCGCATCGCGGTGGTGGTGCACGGCTACGCCGAGTACGCGGCACGCTATGGCCACCTGGCCGAGCGGCTGATGGCCGATGGCGCGGTGATCTACGGCGAGGACCACATGGGGCACGGTCGCAGCGACGGCGAGCGGGCGCTCATCACCGACTTCGAGCACGTGGTCGACGACCTGCGGATGCTCGTCGACATCGCGCAGGCCGAGCATCCTGGGCTGCCGGTGGTGATGATCGGGCACTCGATGGGCGGGCTGCTCACTTCGAGGTTTGCCCAGGAATACCCCGACGATGTCGCCGGCATCGTCCTGCTCGGCGCGGTGATCGGCGACTGGAACTGGGCCCGGGAGGTTCTGGCGCAGCCAGAGCTGCCTCCCGCCACGACCGACTTCTCGGGCATGTCCCGCGACACCGCCGCAGTCGAGGCCTACGCCACCGATCCGCTCATCTACCGGGGCCGGTACAAGCGGCCCTTGCTTGAAGCCGAGGTTGTCGCCCTGGACCGATTCCAGGCCCAGGTCAGCACCCTCACCATGGGGGTGCTGTTCTGCCACGGCACTGATGACCCCTTCGTCGACTACCGCACCTCGCTCGAGGCGGTGCAGTCGATGCCCAGCGAGGACAAAACCATCCGCCTCTACGAAGGCGCTCGCCACGAACTGGTGAATGAGACGATCCGAGACGAGGTGATCGATGAAATCGCCGCATTCGTTGGCCGGATCACCGCATAGAGACGGCGTAGCACCTTCAAGCTGGCGCAACCGGCCTCGGTAGAATGTGCTGATGGGCGAGCGACTCGCCGATACTCACGAATTGGTGTCGGCCCGCCTGAATGACGCCGGGCAGCTCTACACCAAGGGTCGGCGAGAACTCGTGGAGCTTCTCGTGCGCGCCGCTCGACCGGCGACTATCCCCGAGATGCTCGAGCTCCGGCCTCGCCTAACTCAGAGCTCGCTGTACCGCAACATGGCCGACCTCGAAAGCGTGGGCATCGTCCGGCGTGTTGTCGGGATCGATGACCCGACTCGTTACGAGTTCTCCGAGGACATCATCGGCCGTCATCACCACACCATCTGCACCGTGTGCGGCATGGTTGACGACTTCTTCATGCCCGCTGCGGACGAACGCAGCCTCGAGACATCACTCGACAAGGCGCTGGACACCAGCGGGTTCCAGCCGAGCACCCACCGGCTCGACGTCTTCGGAATCTGCCCCGACTGCACTTGACCTGCGGATGAAGACCTTCGACTGAAGGACCGGAGGCGGCGGCTGCGAGGCGCCGTCGGCAAGCCACTCGCACAGTGCATCAGTGAGCAGGGCGTCGTTGATGCCACCGAGCCACACCGATGACCCGTCGCCGCGGCGGACAATCACGACGTTGGAGTAGGCGCACTCGTCCACGCAGTCCACCACGCGAGCTCGAGCGACGGCCGAGATCGCGGCGGTCTGCCCATCGTGGTCGGTCTCGGGGTGCTTCCGCTCGGTCCCGCAGCAGCAGCCGCGGCAGATCTGGACACGTATGGAGGCCGGGGAAGCCCAGCCGTTCGGCGCGGAATTCATCGCTCGTTGCCCATCACGGCGAGAGAGGGCCGAACGCGAAGTGGGAGTGGCGCCCGTCGGCCAGCCGTCGTACCTCGATGCCGTAGACGGGTTCGAGTACCTCGCTTTGCAGCACGTCGTCGGGCTGTCCCTGTCGCACCACCCTGCCGTGGTCGAGCAGGGCGAGATGATCGCAGTAGCGGCTGGCCAGGTTGAGGTCGTGCAGCACGACGATGCTGTCGATCTGGAGGTGCCGGACCAGCGCGAGCACCTCGTGCTGGTAGCGGACGTCAAGATGATTCGTGGGTTCGTCGAGCAGGATGACCGAGCTCTGCTGCGCGATGCACCGGGCGATCAGCACCCGTTGGCGTTCCCCGCCCGACAGATGGTGGATGCTGCGATCGGCGAAGCTCGACATGTCCACCATGTCCAGCCCGTCAAGCACGGCTTTGCGGTCGTCGTCGGTGAAGCCCTGATGGTCGCCGCGATGAACGTGGCGTCCCAAGAGCACGAACTCGCCGACCGAGATATCGATCCCTTCGGCTGAGGTGTCTTGAGTGACGACGGCGACCGCACGTGCAATCGAGCGTTGCGACATTGACCCGATCGCGACGTCGTCGATGAGAACGGCCCCTCTGTGCGGGCGGAGCATGCCGTACAGGCAGCGCAGCAGCGATGACTTGCCGCTGCCGTTGGGCCCGATGAGGCCGACAACCTGTCCGGGGCGCGTGCTGAGCTGCGCCCCGGACAGGACATCGACGGCGCCCAGCCGCAGGTCGATGCCGGTGGCCGTGATCACGGGTTCGTCACTGGGTGATCTGAGCGCTGAGCTCAGACAGTCCCTTCACTACGAGCGGCGTCGGGGGCTCGGCCCAGTTGAACAGGAGCGGGTACACCGCGCCTTGCTCGACTGCGGCGATGCTGTCCGCACCGGGAAGATCGGTGACCAGCGCGCTGATCTCGTCGGGTGTGAGGCCGAAGTCGTCATAGAGCAGCACCAAGATCTCGGGGTTGCGGCCGATGACCTCTTCGATCGAGACCTCGGGCACCCGCTCGCTGAGCTCGGCGAACACGTTGGTCATGCCGAGCGCCTCCATCAGCGGATGCACCATGCCGAGCGAGGAGTAGGCGTAGATGGCGCTGCCGTCAGAGCTGACATACAGCGCAGCAGCGGTCTGGCCCTCGGCAACCGGCGCATCGGCTGCGGAGGCCACGGCGGCCTCCAGCGCGTCGGCGCTCGCGTTGGCGGTCTCGCTGGTGCCGAAGAGTTCCCCGTAGAAGCGGACCTCGTCCAAGATGCTCTCGAACGACGGCGTCGGCGGGTTGTCGCAGAACGGGGGCATCACGTAGAGCTGGATGCCCACGTCCGCGAGCGCGTCGTGGGTGAGGGTGGCGGTGTCGTAGCCGATGACGATGTCGGGGTCGTGGTCGATGATCGCCTCCACCGATATCTCAACACCGCCGGTCGATGTGTGCTGGGCCACCAACGCCGGGATGTCGTTGAGCAGGGCCAACTCCTCGGCGGTGTAGTACTCCTCCGGGAAGCTCTCAATGCGGGCGATCACACGGTCCATGGCGCCGGCGGCGAACAGCAGCGAGGGCGCCGCTGCCTCCATCAGCATCACCCGCTCAGGAGGGGCGTCGAGGGTGAACTCGGTGTCGCAGTTGGTGAAGGTCAGCGGGAAGCCGTCGTCTTGGGCCGCTGCGGGTGATTCGTCGCTTCCTCCACATGCTGCGGCCACAAATGCGGCTGCCAGGAGCAGTGCGACTGCTCGGCGCATGCTCCGAGGCAGTGACAATTTCATGGGGGTTTCCTTCTTCATTGGGGGATTCACTGGGAGGTTTCCTTTCATGGAGGGGGTAGACGGGCGCAGGCACCTCATGCGTTGTGGCTGAGCTTTCGAACGAGCGCGACGAGGACCGGCGCACCGAGCACGCCAGTGACGACGCCGATGGGCAGCTCGCGGGGCTGCAACACCATGCGAGCCGCAACGTCCGCCCAGACCAGCATGAGGGCGCCGAACGCTGCGGATGCCGGGATCAGATGGCGGTGAATCGGTCCGATGATCCGTCGCGCGATGTGAGGTGCCGCGAGACCGACGAATCCGATGCCGCCCGACAGCGACACGGCGAAGCCGACGCACATCGCGACGACGACCACGAGCTGCAGCCGGGTGCGTCCGGGATCGACGCCGCTCGCCATTGCGGTCTCGTCGCCGAGTGCCAACAGGTCGAGTCGGCGGCGCCACCAGAACACGAGGATCATGCCGGCCCCCATGCCGAGGTAGCCGATGGGCAGCGTGGACCAGTCGGCGTTCGCGAGCGAGCCGAGCAGCCAGAACATCACCGCCCGGGCGCCATACTCGCTTTCGGCGAAGAGGATGAGCAGGCTGGTGACGGCACTCAGCAGGTAGGCGACGGCCACGCCGGCTACGAGCATCCGCGAGGGGGTGATGCGACCGGAGGAACGGGCCAACGCCAAGACGAGCGCAAGGGCGCCGAGGGCGCCGAAGAACGCCATCAGCGACACCGATTCTCGGCCCAGCCAGGAGCCGACTCCGAACAGGATCGCCGCAGCTGCTCCGGCGGATGCTCCCGAGCTCACGCCGAGGATGTACGGCTCGGCCAGCGGGTTGCGGACGAGGGCTTGCAGCGTCACTCCCACGACCCCGAGTGCCGCACCCACGATTGCGCCGAGCAGCACCCGTGGCAGGCGCACTTGCCAGATGATTGCGTCGTCGGTTCGGGCCCAGCTCTCGGCATCGAACAGGCCCATCATGTGGTGCCCGATGATCTTCAGGACTGTCGGGGGGGCCACGCCGACCGGACCGAGCCCGATGGCGACCACCACCGACACAACGGTGAGCGATGTGAGGGCAATGAGGGTAGGCCGGCGACTCCATGCCCAGCCGTCATGCGACGCAGCCGGGGCGCGACTTGGCGCCTGGAGGAGAGACACGGCGGCGGATCATAACAGGAATAGGAACGATTCCCATTTTGTGCTGATGTGTGGTTTTGTTCTGCTCCGCCGTGGCAATGGAGATGGTCCTATAGGAATGGCACTCATTCCCAACCGAGCGGTACCGTTTCGGCGTGACCAGCACCTCCGATGGAACGCAGAACCTCTCGACGCACGCGCTTATCGGCATCGTGACGGTTTCGGACAGGGCCAGTCGCGGCGACTACGAAGATCGGGGAGGACCGGCGATTCGTGCCTATCTCGAGCGGGTGCTGGCCTCGGGATGGTCTGCGCAGGCTGCGCTCGTTCCCGACGAGCAGGACCAGGTGGCCCAAGCGATCCGGGAGCTGGCCGCAGCAGGGTGCTGTCTCATCCTCACCACCGGCGGCACGGGCCCGGCACTACGCGACGTCACCCCCGAGGCCACCGAGGCAGCCTGCTCCAAGATGTTGCACGGCTTCGGGGAAGCGATGCGCACCGCATCGCTGAAGGCAGTGCCGACTGCGATCCTGTCGCGTCAGACTGCCGGCATCTGCGACGGCGCCTTGGTGATCAACCTGCCAGGTCAGCCCAAGGCAATCGCAGAGTGCCTCGACGCGGTGTTCGCCGCAGTCCCGTACTGCATCGACCTCATCGGCGGGCCCTACATCTCGACCAATACCGAACACATCGAAGCGTTCCGGCCGGCATCAGCCGTCCGCCCAGTCGCAGTCGACTGACTGCAGAGATCGCCGGCAGCGAGTCGTGTCGGCGGAGATCGGTTGCCGACACGGCGACGGCGGTGTCGCGTGCGGCCGAGAAATAGGGTCGGGTGATGGGTGACGAGCGAGTGATGCACCTAGGCGTGACCGCGACCGATCTGGGCGGGGCCACGCTTGCGATCGTGCCGGGCGATCCCGCGCGGGTGGCGAGGATCGCCGAGACGATGGACGAGCCGGCGCACCTGGCCTCCGTGAGGGAATTCACGACCTATCGAGCGTCGATCGACGGCCAGCCGGTGGTGGTCTGCTCGACTGGTGTCGGCGGGCCGTCGACCTCGGTCGCGGTGGAGGAGCTGGCCCAGCTCGGCGTGCGGACGTTCCTGCGCGTGGGCACCACGGGTTCGATCCAGCCTGATCTGCTGATCGGTGACTTGGTCATCACCCAGGCGGCGGTGCGCCTCGACGGTGCGAGCCGTCATTTTGCTCCGCTGGAGTACCCGGCCGCTTCCTCGTACGAGTGCACCCGTGCCCTGGTCGATGCAGCGGTCGCCCTCGACGCCCCCCATCAGGTGGGGATCACGGCGTCGAGCGACACCTTCTACCCCGGCCAGGAGCGCTACGACACGGTGGCCGGAGATGTCGTCAGCTGGCTGCGGGGCAGCCTGGCCGAGTGGCGTCGGATCGGCGTGCTCAACTACGAAATGGAGTCGGCCACCCTGTTCACGATGTGCGCGGCCAACGGCTGGCGGGCCGGGTGCGTCGCCGGAGTAATCGCCCAACGCACCGAGTCGGAGTCCGTGGTCGACGAGGCCCGCATCGCCGCCACCGAGGAGCGTGCTGTCGGCGTGGTTGTCGAAGCCGCCCGCCGCCTGCTTCAACACAATTCCCACCGAGGTGAACCATGAGCAAGATCAGCCGCATCGTCGTTCAGGCCTACACGTACCAACTCTGCGATGTCGGTCCGACGATCTGGACGTACTTGCCTAGGGCGGAGACGAGCGTCTCGAAGTTCGTGGTGACAATCGAATCCGACGACGGTCACACGGGCAGCTACGCACCCCACTACGGCGCAACCGAGCACGCCATGGCGCAAGTCTGCGACATGGCGCCGCTGTTGATCGGCAGAGACCCAGAGCAGCGCGAACAGATCTTCGAACTCCTCAAAATCCAGTTCCGGCACTTCGACAAGGTCGGCATCGCGGCACTCGACACCGCCCTGTGGGACCTCGCAGGCAAGAAGTACGGCGCCTCCATCAGCCAGTTGCTGGGCGGGTACCGGGAGCGGTTGCCGACGTACGCGAGCACGACACCGGGCCAACAGACACCCGGCGGCCTGGACAGCATCGAGAAATACGCAGACTTCGCGGAGGAATGCCAGCAGCGCGGCTTGCCGGCGTACAAGATCCACGGCTTCTTCGACGGCAGCGTGGCCAACGAGATCGGCATCATGACAGCGGTTCGCGATCGTGTCGGGTCCTCGATGAAGCTGATGACCGACCCCGCATCGTCACTGGAGTCATTCATGGATGCCGTGGAAGTCGGTCGGGCGTGCGACGACTTGGGATTCCTCTGGTACGAAGACCCCTACCGCGATGCCTCGTCGAGCGCCGCCGCTCACCAGCGCCTGCGAGAGTTCATCAGCACGCCGATGCTCATTGCCGAGCACATCCGAGGATTCGAGCAGAAGGCCGACTTCGTGCTGGCTCGCGGCACCGACATCATGCACATCGATCCCGAGTTGGACGGCGGCATCACCGGCACGATGAAGCTGACCCACTTCTGCGACGCCATCGGCATGGAGGTGCAGCTCCACACGGCCGGCCCGATGCACCGGCACTGCATGTCGGCCATTCCCAACGCGCTGTTCTACGAGCTGGGCCTGGTCAATCCCGACACGTCGCAGAACTGCCTGCAGCCGCCGATCTACGCAGACGGTTACGGCGATGGCCTCGACGATGTGGGTGCTGATGGATGCGTGGCGGTACCCACCGGCCCGGGCCTGGGAGTGGAGTACGACTGGGACAAGATCAGCGCCTGGGAAACGGCCAGGCGCACATTCGACTAACTCGACTCGCCTTCCGTCACCTGGTTCGAGGAGGGCGGGGCTGCAGAGGCTCGGTGCCGAAGCTTCGCCCGCCGGGCTCGGGCGGGCGGCCGTCGGGAACGTGCTGGAACTCGCGATTCATCCTGCGGACGCCCGGTGTGATCGCCACTGCGTAGCCGATCAAAGCGAGGAACACTCGGCGAGCTGGCAGGAGCACGAAGCAGATGGCCCATGCGGCGGCGAATCCAATGAGTCGTGGCTTCATCGCGGACACGCGCGCAGACGGCTTGTCGTCGGGTCGGCCGAGCGGGAAACGCTTCGGCCTGATGAACCAGCCGTGGGCAAACAGCTGAGCGACGAAGTACGGCCAGAAAGCCTCTGGGGCGTCCAGCGGGGGGTCGGTGTCCCATGGCGCGTCGATGTCGCTGGCCAACCCGTCTTGGATACGCGACCACATGTGCGACGCGGTGACTCGACCGGAGGCGCCACCGCGGTTCTGGTGAGTGGGGCGACGATGCCAGCGGTACAGCACCCGTCGGTCCTCGGCGAGGGCCAGAATTCCGGCCTGGAAGATGCCGTTCGGGTGCGAAGACCAGTGCCGCTCCAAGATTGCGCCGTCGCCGATGTAGAGATCGAACCCAGCCTCACGGCAGTCGCCGAGGATCTCGTGGTGCGGGTCGCCGACCGCTTCATAGTCCAGTTCCCAGGTGTCCTGTGCTTCGCTTGCGAGGCTCTGGGGCTCACTGGTGATCGCGAAGATCTCGCCTCCCGCCGCTCGGATCTTCTCGACGACCCCCGATTTTCCGAAGCCGCGTAACTCGCGACGGCATGGCGGTCACCACAGGCCGCGGTAGAACACCAAGACCACGAACTTGTGCTTGTCGAGCTGGGCGTTGAGCCACCCGGTGCGCACCCCGATCGGCGGGTCGAGCAGCGGCGGGATCAGCGGATCGTCGACGTCGGCGGCCGACACTCGAAAGCCCTCGGCTGATCGTTCGACCACCACCTGCTCACGGGCACAGACGTCGCCGTCGCACAGCACCAAGCCCAGCTCGAAGGACCCTTCTCGCGCCTGTGCGACGGTGTCGTCTGCGTCGATGATTCCGGTGATCTCGTAGTGCGACCCGTGCGTTGCGTTGATCCACTCGAGAGCGGCCTCCGAAGCGGCCGCCTATTGCTGGCGCTGCTCGCAGTGCTCGCGCTATTTGCCGCGAGCTGCGGCGGCGACGATGACGGCGACGGCGCTGCACCCGACACCGATACGGAAGTCGGTGACTCCGCAGACGACGCACCGGCCGATGACGACATGGCCGATGACGCGCCAGCCGATGACGACATGGCTGACGACGACATGGCCGATGACGCGCCGGCCGATGACGACATGGCCGACGAGCCCTCCGGGCCGAGCGGCACGCTGCGGATGGCGATGACGACTGATGTCCAGACCTACGACCCGGTCATGGCCGGGATCGCGCAAGGGCCGTACCTCATTCCGGTGTACGACACGTTGCTGATCCGCAGTGCCGACGGGGGGGTCGCTCCGCGCCAGGCAGAGGCGTTCCGCATCATCAGCTCGTCGTCCTACGAGCTCGACCTCGCGCCGGGCATCACCTTCAGCGACGGTGCAGCCCTCGACGCCGCAGCGGTCGTGGCCAACTTTGAGCGGGCCAAGGCCCGCGAGGACAGCCCGCAGGCCGCGACGTACAGCAACATCGCTGCAATCACCGCGGTGAGCGACTTGACGGTTCGCTTCGACCTGGTCGAGCCCTCGACGGCGTTCCTCCAAGAGCTGACCTGGCTGCCGGGCATGATGGTGAGCCCGAATGCCTTCGACACCGACCTCGACGCCGTGCCCGTCGGCGCCGGTGGCTGGGTGTTCGACGCGGAGTCGACGCGTGCCGGCGTGCAGCAGGACTTCACGGCCCGCACCGATGACTTCTGGGACCCAGCGTCGGTTCGGATCGAGAGAATCGAGATCCGTCTGCTGCAAGACGAAGCGGCCACCAACGGCATTCTGAACGGCGAGTTGGACTTGGTCTTCAAGGAAGACCTGTCGGTGTCGGCGTATATCGACGCCGGTCTTACGATCATCGACAACCCGGAGCCGGCCCTGCGATACGTGCAGGTCATGGACATTGACGGTGTCCTGCTCGAACCGATCGGCGACCTTCGTGTACGTCAGGCAATGAATCTGGCGCTCGACCGTGATGGATACAACAACGCGATCCAGAACGGTTTGGGCAACCCGTACCCCGGATGGTTCTTGCCGAACGAGGCGTGGCACGACGCCTCGACCGAGCAGTGGGCGTTCGATCTTGACCGTGCAAAGGCGCTCCTCGCCGAGGCCGGTTATCCGGACGGGTTCGCCATCACGCTCGAGACCATCCCGCCGCTCGCTCCCACTGCCGAGGCCATAGCGCAGATGTGGACGGCCCTCGGGCTCGACGTTTCGGTCAATGTCGGCGAGCCGGGCACGCTGGCCGGCACCATGCGCGCCGGTGTGACTGCGCTCACTCCGACGTTCAACGCGGGTCACCCGCCAGAGCGGTTCTACCGTCAGCGTCTGGCGCCCGGCAACGGCTTCGATCCGTTCCTCGCAGACCGCGGCGACCTGGCCGATCTTGCCGCCGAGGCGTTCGAGGCCACGACGGTCGAAGAGCAGAACGCAGCTTGGGCCAGGACGTTCGCGTATGCCGTGAACCAAGGGTTCGTGATGGTGTACGGGCACGGGACAAACGGCGTGGTCATCGGCCCGGGAGTCAGCGGCGCCGAGTTCAACGCCAGCGAGATCATGCCGCGCCCCTATGGGATGAGCGTCGAATAGTTCCGGGGCCACACCGCTTCGTGATCCTCAATCACTCAGGCCGGCTCCCCAGCCCGACCATCATCGGGCTGGGGAGTACGGCTGACCTGTAGGGCAGAATGACCTCGTGACGCGCACCGTCCTCATCCGGGTGGTCTCGCTCATTCCGCTCGTGATCCTCGCGAGCTTCATCACGTTCTCGCTGCTGCAACTCACCGAGACCGATCCCGCCATCGTCCGGCTGGGCGACGACGCGACCGAAGAGGCCTACGAGGCATTCCGGGAGCAGATCGGCGTCAACGACCCGTTCATCGTCCAATACGGACGATGGCTGGGAAATGCGGCCACCGGAGACTTGGGAGAGTCCTGGAATGGTCCGAATCAAGTCTCCCAGCTCTTGAAAGAGCGCCTGTCGGTCACATTCTCGCTGGCTTTTGGAGGGTTGTTCGTCGCGGCGACCATCGGCACCGTGCTCGGCATCGCCGCGGGCGTACGTGCCGGCAGAGCGACGGACACGGTCATCACAGCGGCGGCATCGTCGGGCCAGGCACTTCCGAACTTCTGGGTCGGAATTCTGCTCGTCGCGTTCGTCGCCCTGCCCTATGACGTGTTTCCGGCAACCGCCTATACCGGCCCCACCGAATCGGTCAAGGACTGGCTGATCAGCATCACCCTGCCGTCCATTGCGCTCGGCACTGCTGCGGCGGCGGCGATCGCCCGTCAGACCAGAGCCGCCTTCGTCCGAGTGCTGCACGAGCCGTACATACGCACTGCGCTCTCGGTCGGCTTGTCTCGGCGGTCGATTCTCTACCGAACTGCGCTGCGCAACGCCTCCATTCCGGTGGTCACGAGCGCTGCGACGCTGTTCGGAACATTGCTGGGCGGGGCGGTGGTCGTCGAGGCGGTCTTCGCCTATCCCGGCTTGGGCTCACTCGTGCTCGAGGCCATTCAGAACGGTGACCTGCCGATCGTGCTCGGGTTCGTCTTCGTGGCGGCGGTCGGCGTCGCGCTGGTCCAGCTGACGCTGGACATCACCTACACGATCATCGACCCGCGGACGCGTGTGGCATGAGCGGGCCTGAGACGCGTTCGGCGAAGGAGAGCCCGCTGGTCAAGGTCGCCTGGGGGCTGATCTTCTTCTTGGCGGGCGTGGCAATCTTCGGCCCCTGGCTCTCGCCCTACGACCCGAATCTCGGTGACTTCCAGAAGCTCCTACTGGGCCCGAGCGGCGATCACTGGCTCGGCACCGACAACCTGGGCCGGGACACCCTGACCCGGCTCGTTGTCGGCACCCGCGTGGCCGCCATCGCCGGGCTCGAGGCGACGGCGATCGCGATCGCGGTCGGGGTGCCGATCGGCATCACGGTGGGGTACCTCGGCGGCATGATCGATCGACTGGTGATGCGCGTCGTCGATGCGGTTGCCGCCATCCCGGCCCTGGTCCTCGCCATCGCCATCATCGCCGCTATCGGCACCGGCTTGATTCCGGCAATGCTGGCCGTCGGTCTGGCCTTCTCGGCAAGCGTGGCCAGGTTGGCGCGCGGTTTGGCATTGACCGAACGCGAGCGCCTGTATGTCGACGGCGCGCGCGTGGTGGGCGTGGGCAGGTCGGGTCTGCTGCTGCGTCACATCCTGCCGAACATCGGCGGTCCACTCGTCGTCATCGCCACCACGGTCTTCGCCCATGCGATCGTCATCGAGGCCAGCCTGAGTTTCATCGGACTCGGCGTGCAGATCCCCGACGCCAGTTGGGGGTCGATGCTGACCAACGCGCAGCGTGTCCATCGCGACCACCCGTTTCAATCGGTGCCGCCGGGTGCGGCGATCTTCATCACTGTGTTGGCGATCAACATCGTCGGCGACTCGTTGCTACGCCGGCGAAAGGGCGAGTCGTTCGACCATCCCGCGGGCCACCTCGAGCCGGTTATCGCTGCGCCCAGAGACGACAGGGCGAAAGAGGCCAATGCGCAGGTCGTCAATACAGCAGGCGTCTCGAACCGGGTTCTGACGGTTCGTTCGCTGTCGGTTGCTTATCCCGAGACCACTGCGGTGCTCTCGGCCGACTTCCACGTCGATGAAGGCGAGGTGGTCGCGTTGGTCGGCGAGTCCGGGAGCGGCAAGACCAGCGCGGTGATGGCGGTCGCAGCGCTGCTGACGCCGCCTGCCGACGTGCGTGCCGCCGAATTGTCGCTTGACATCGTCGGCGGCGAGATCTCCCTGCTTGACATGGACCGACGCGAACAGCGTCGCTGGCGGAGCCACCTCGGCGTCGTCTTCCAGGAGCCGGCTGCCAGCTTGAACCCGTTGCAGACGGTGGGCCGGCAGATGGCCAACGCGCTGAAGCGGGTCGGGTACAGATCGCGGCGAGAGATCTCAGCTCGGACCATCGAGCTGCTGACGGCTGTCGGCTTGCCTCGCCCGGACGAAGTCGCCCGCCTGCGCCCGGACCAGATCTCGGGCGGCATGGCTCAGCGTGTGGTGATCGCCCAGGCTCTGGCCAGTGAGCCCCGGCTGCTGATCGCCGATGAACCCACGACCGCTCTCGACGTCACGATCCAGGCCGAGATCATCACGCTGCTCAAGCAGCTCGGCGAACGACGTGGCCTGGCGGTGCTGCTGGTCACCCATGATCTCGGGGTGGCGGCCGAGTTGGCCGATCGCACCCTCGTCATGTACCAGGGCCGGGTGGTCGAGACGGCGCCGATGGCAGGCCTGGTGACGGCGCCGCAGCATCCCTATGCGTCCGAGCTGCTGCTGTCGGTGCCGCGCAACGTGGGCGGCATCAAGATCGAGCCGATGATCGACCGATCGGCGGCGCTTGCCGTGCCGACGGTCGGGTGCGTGTACGCACCCCGCTGCGAGCATGCACTGCCGGAGTGTCGTGAGCGTGAGCCGGAGCTGAGAGCAGTTCGGAGTCATGGCGTGGCCTGCATCCGCGCCGAGGATTTGGAGCTGCCCGCCATCACGGCCGGCGCGGATGGGCTCGAGCCCCGAGGCTCCCAGTGACCGTGCTAGCGACGGCCGATGGCCTGACGGTCCGCTTCAAGCGGCCAAGGAGCCTGACCATGCTCCGTCCGGCGCCGTTCACCGCCGTCGACGATGTCAGCTTCGAGCTCAAGTCGGGCGCGATTACAGCGATCGTCGGCGAATCCGGTTCGGGAAAGACCACTGTGGCTCGGGCGCTGCTGCGTCTCGTTCCATTCGAAGGGGAGGTGACGGTTGACGGTGTAGCGGTCCACGATCTGCCCACGTATCCGGGCCTCGACTACCGCCGCCGCATCCAGGCCGTCTTCCAAGATCCGCTGCAAGCGCTCAATCCGCGCCACAGCGCAGAGCAGCTGATCGGAGAGCCGCTGAGAGTGCACGGCCACCGCGAGCCCACCGAGCACAGCGCCCGCATCGATGAACTCCTTGAGCATGTCGGACTGGACGCTGAATTGCGGCCGCGCACGGCCCGGGAGCTCTCCGGCGGCCAGCGTCAGCGCGTCGCCATTGCGAGGGCGCTGGCGAGCGAGCCCCGGGTACTCGTCTTGGACGAGGCGCTCAGCTCTCTTGATGTGACGACGGGAACCCGAGTTGCCCGGTTGCTGCGAGCACTGGTCGATGCCGACAGTGCGATGCTGTTCATCGCCCACGACCTGGCTCTGGTCCGCCAGCTCTGCGACGAAGTGCTGGTCATGCACAACGGCCGCATCGTCGAGCGCGGCAGCCCCGACGACGTGTGCGACCGACCCCAGGATCCCTACACCCAGCGGCTCATCGCGGCCATCCCCGACCCGGCCGACGCGCTGGTCGGCTGAGCCGACTGAGGACAGCGGTATGAGCGCCGATCCCGACACGACCGCAACCGCAGGGCACGGCGCACAGCGTTCGGCCGATGTGCAGGTGCGGCCTCTCTCGGTGCACATCGGCGCTGAGATCGGCGGCGTTGACCTGAGCTGTGCGCTCACTCCCGCTGAGGTGGCCGACATCTGGGCGGCCCTGCTGCGCTGGAAAGTCGTCTTCTTCCGCGGTCAGGAGCTCGACCACCGCGCTCACGTCGCCATGGCGCGCCAATTCGGGGTGCCGACACCGGGTCATGTGGTGTTCGGAGGGAATGAGGAACACCCCGAGATCTACTCGATCGCCAAGTACCGGACCGCCAACAGCACGAACGCACCGCCGTTGATGCGGCCGTGGACCGGTTGGCACACCGACATCACTGCCGCGGTCAACCCGCCCGGACAATCGATTCTTCGCAGCGACACTGTCCCGCCATACGGCGGCGACACCCAGTGGGTCAACTTGGCGGCGGCGTACGAAGCCCTGTCTCCGGCACTTCGTGAGTTCGTCGACGGACTCCGAGGTGTGCACCGGTACGCCGTGCCGTCCGGTGGTCAGAGCTCGACTGAGCTCGAACGGAGCATTCGCGAGCAGTCTCTGGTCAGCGAACACCCGCTCGTGAGGGTCCATCCTGAAACCGGCGAGCGCGTCCTGTATGTGAGCCCGGCGTTTCTCGAAGCCATCGTCGATCTCGCTCCTCGTGAGAGCCAGGTTCTGCTGGAGATGTTGTGGGAGCACTCGGTGCGTCCCGAGTTCACGGTCAGATTCCGCTGGGAGCCGGGTTGTGTCGCCTTCTGGGACAACCGGTCGACGGCTCACCTCGCCCCGCGCGACATCTTCGAGACAGACTTCGACCGGCAGTTCTGGCGGGTCACGCTGATGGGCGAGGTACCGGTCGGGGTTGACGGCCGGTCGTCTACCTCAATCGAAGGGCGGCCGATCGCCCCAGCGTGAGCATGCCGGAGATGCTTCGGCCTTTTGGCTCTGCTTAACGATGACTGGCGAGAAAGAGCCGGGCCGCGTCGATCGCGACCTCGGCGGCCAAGGCCATGGCCTGCGGCGTCGTCGCGGCGGCGGCGGTGTCGGCGGTGGTGTGAAACAGCGATGACCCGCCCAGGAACGACAGCACCGACGCCCCCGCTTCGAACCAGTTGCCGCCCTCGCCGGGCCACGGACTCGCCTCGGTCAGCCGCCAATTTGCTGCGGCCACTCGGCTGCCGATCTCGTCGCGCAGCTCCCCATTGGCCGTTGTCAGCACCATCCGCTGATCGCCGAGCCCAGCCGGACCCGTCGATGTGGGTTCGACCGCCGCGACCGACGCGCCGAGATGGACGACCGGCCAGCCCACCACGTCGCGGCTGGCGAGATAGTGATTGAGACCGATGTGATCGATCTCGTGCCCGCTGCACACCGAGAGCGTGACGTGGTGATCGGCGGCGAGATCGACGGCCATCGCCAACGCGACTGCCAGACCGGTGCCGCGCTCGCCGCCGGCGGGGGTCCAGCCGGTCAGCGGTGTGGTGATGTTGATTGCTTTCGCGTCGGTCGAGCCGAACGTGGCGATGACATTGGCGCTGTGACCTGATTCCAGGGCCGCCGAGAAGGTCAACTCGGCGTCTGCGCCACGAACCCGCTCGGCCCAGTTGCCCGGGATGATGACTGCGGGGCGTCCTGATGCACGCATCTGCGGCACCCGGTTGCACTGCACGGGATGATCATCGAGGCCGTTGATGGCAAACACCAGCGCTTCTGCATCAGGGTCGGCGTCGAGGTAGGGGTCGAGCCCCCGCGGGTTGCCGACGATGCTGGCATCGAGGTCGACGACCGAAAGATCCCTGGTTCGCCAGTCGCCCACGGCGCTGTAGAAAACCCCGAGCGCAGGCACGATGCCCTCATCGATCCGCAAATCGACCGTGCAGACGAAGCGGTCGAACTCGAAGGGGTCCTCGTGCGCCGAGGCCCCGAGGCTTCGAAGGACGTCGATGAGCCACGCCGTGGTCTGGGCATCGGCGGGGGTCCCGGTGTGGTGGTTGCCGAAGCTCGCGTAGGTCGCGACGATCTCGTACAGCTCGTCTGCGCTGAACCTGGTTGTGGTCATCAGGCTCATTGGTCTGCCAACTGGTTCTGGTGCTCGACTTCGGCCGCTTTGATCAGGTCGTCGCGGTCGTCTTCGAGTTCGTATTCGACCCAATCGAGCCTACCCGTGAACGGGAAAGGGCCTTGGTAGGCGCCGGTGACCGTGGGGCCGGCGTCCTTGCCGATATCCATGCCGTACAGCGTCTCGCGATAGGGCAGCATCTCGACCGGACCACGCCCCAGCTCGCTCGCAGTGCCGTTGCTCACGCACGACAGCACCGCCGTGCCCACGAAATCAGCGCTCTTCGTGAACGTGACCACTAGGTCGAGCTGGCCCTCTCCCAACGGACCGTCGCTGCGCACCTCGAACATCTGACCGAGCCGGTTGTAGGCGAAGCACAGGTGATCGTGTTGCACGAATAAGGTCAACCCGGTGGTACGGGCGCCATAGGCCACGAGCACGCCGTCGTCGCCCGCTGCACGGGCGACCCGGGCAGTGATCGTGAACGACCGATTGCGAATATCGGGCGTCTTGCCGCGTTGGAGGTGAGGCGTCCCGGCGTAGAAGCGCTGCGTGCGTCCCGGCGGGCCATGACCCGGCCTGCGCTGCACGAAGGAGTTGCCGCCGCGCCCGTCGTCGAGGGGCATCACGTTGTACTTCCCCGCTTCGGACCACCACCGATGCACAAGATCTCGCACCTTGTCAGCGTGTGTCTCAGCAAGATCGGTGCACTCGGAGAAGTCCGCGTCGGTGTGGTACAGCGCCCACTGATCGTCTTCGAACGGGGTTCCGGGTGAGTGCATGGTCACTGCTTTCCACCCGTCGTGCCAGATGGCGCGATGGCCCAGCATCTCGTAGTACTGCGTCGTCTTGCGAGTCGGCGCCGATGGTGCATCGAACGTGTATCGCAAGCTCGTGCCCTCGACAGGCATCTGCGTAACGCCGTGGTAGGTCCCGGGCGCGGTGACGCCGATGCACTCGAGGATGGTCGGCGTCATGTCGCTCACATGGTGGTACTGGTCGCGCACGCCGCCGGCGTCGCTGATGCCATTGGGCCAGTGGACGATCAAGGGGTCGCGGATGCCGCCCTCGTAGGTGTTCTGCTTATAAAAGCGAAGCGGTGTGTTGCCGACCTGGGCCCAGCCCCACGGGTAGTTGTTGTAGATGTTCGGGCCGCCGATCTCGTCGATGCGCTCTGCCATGCCCTCTATGGGCGTCTGGATCTGGTTGAAGTAGGCCAGCTCGTTCAGAGTGCCGTGCTTGCCGCCTTCCTGGCTGGCGCCGTTGTCGGACACCAGCATCACGATCGTGTCGTCGAGCACGCCGATCATCTCGAGGTAATCGATGAGCCGCCCGACCTGATCGTCGGTGTGATCGAGGAAGCCGGCGAACGCCTCTTGCATTCGCAGGTAGACGGCCTTGTTGGTGTCGGGCAGCTCGTCCCACGGCTCGACGCCGGGGTTGCGCGGTGCCAGGGTCGTGCCTTCGGGCACGATGCCGAGCGCTAGCTGCCGCTCGAACCAGCGTTGCCGCACGATGTCCCAGCCGTCGTCGTAGCGGCCGCGGTACTTCTCGACGTAGTCGCGGGGCGCCTGGTGCGGCGAGTGGGTGGCACCGAAGGCCACGTACGCAAAGAATTGGTTGCCAGGTGCGGAGCCCTGATGGGCGGTGATCATTGCTATCGCCTGATCGACGAGATCTTCGGACAGGTGATAGCCGGCCTCCGACGGCGGGTCGATCGGATGGTTGTCAACCTGCAACTCGGGCGAGAACTGGTCGGTCGCTCCGCCCATGAAGCCGTAGAAGCGGTCGAAGCCACGCTGCAGAGGCCAGTGGTCCATCGGCCCGGCGGGCGAGCAGTCTTCGAGCGTCGCCAGATGCCACTTGCCGAGCGCGAAGGTGCCGTACCCGTGGCCGCGGAGCATCTCGGCCAGCGTCGCTGCGCTCGGCGAGATCACGCCGCGGCTGTTCGAGAATCCGTGGTCGATGTTCGAAACGGTCCGCATGCCGACTGAGTGGTGGTTGCGCCCCGTGAGCAGGCAGGCTCGGGTGGGCGAGCACAGCGCCGTGGTGTGGAAGTTCGTGTAGCGCAGCCCGCCGGCCGCCAGCCGGTCGATATTCGGTGTGTCGATGTCGGACCCGAAGCACCCGAGGTGCGCGAACCCGGTGTCGTCGAGCACGATCACGACGACATTGGGTGCCTCCGGGGGCGGACGCCTCGGCGGGTCCCACCCCGGTGTCGATTCGTGGATCGTGGTGCCAACTCTCGGTGAACTCAACGTGCGTCCCCTCCGCAGCAGATCCACGTCGGCGCGAGTGGCCGATCTCCCGGTGACCCTAGGTCAGCAACGCCGGGAACTCAGAGGTGACACCGGGTCGTTGCCGTACATGCGAATGACGATCCCGTAGAAGCCGCTGAGCTCGGCCATGACGAAACTGAGTTGATCTCAGCTCACCAGATCGGGCCACGGTTTCGGGTGCAGGTCTTCGAAACTCTTGCCGGTGAGATCCATGTACATGGACGTGGGATCGAGTTCGAGCGCATCGTCTTTGCCCCATGCGATAGCGCCGTACGGCCGCACGTGTGCGGTCTTGAAGAAAGTCGCGTCCGACCAAGCTGCGAAGACGCCTCGGGCTGACCACTCAGCTAGATCGACGATGCCGCTCACGCCATCGTCGAATCTGATCCACAGCTTGAACGGCTGTCGCGCTTCGACCTCGACAGCCTGCGGCGGGCGCGACACGTCCATGTCGAGAACTCTAGGTGGGTTCAAGATTGGCCTTGACGGCAGATCTCCCGGTGACCGTGGATCGGCGTGGCGCGCCTTGGACTAGGAGACGGGAAAGACTGCAGCGATGCTTGAGCGCCCTTCGTCAACCGACTCGCTGCTTTGGCCAGATGTCCACGAGGGTTTCAAGTTCCGAGCGCTCTGAGCCTTTGAGGTGGGCCCAGTGATTGCGGAGTTCGAGGCTGGCGTTGATGACTGCCCGGATTCGATCGACAGCCGAGTCGTCGAAGGGCGCGGCGAGAAATCTCCGAAGCCAGATTTCGACTTCGTCGCTGCGCCAGAGCCGGTAGCGACTGCGCGGATCGGTAACGGGGGGTGGGAACCCACCTGGTCCGCGCTCGCCTGTGATGAGGAGTCGCACGCTCTCGCGGGTTCGGCCGGTACGAGCAGCGATGTCGGCCATGGACACCAGTCCGGCATCCGCCAATCGAAGCACTGTGACCCCGGCAATGGACTCGAGTTCGGCGACGGCCGAGAGCACTGCGTCGCGAAGGGTGTTGGCTTCACGGTCGAAATCGGCGAACTGGATGCCGTCGACTTGGCCGATCAATGCATCGTCGCAGCCGGCTTCGAACACCTTGTCGATGAGTTCGTCTGACTGAAGGTCAGGTCCTTCGACGATCAGAGTGAAAGTGTGAGTGGTCATGGTCAGGTGTCGTTGTCTCGTTCGGAGATGTGATTGCATCGGTCCAGAGCTCGCCGGAGCTGTCGGGCGTGATTGTCGGAGCTACGTGGTGTTGACCAAATGGAGACCTGGCAGCCCGATCGACTGGACTCGACGCAGCGGGCAACGCCCCAGCGGTGCCCGGATGCTGTCTGGGTAACGATCCAGCCGGCGTCTTCGAGTTCTGCCAATGCGGCTTCAACCTCCTTCTTCGGGTGCCGCGCCCTCGGCATGTTGACACCATACAACGCGCGTTGGATCGCGTCAACGGCACAGGCAGGGAGTGACGGGCCGTGGAGTCGTCAGTGACGATGTAGATGAGGGTCAATCACGTCGAAGGCCGCCACGAGTACTGTCAGCTTCGGCGCGGATCAGTGCAACCGACGACCTGTTCGGGGCTAGCGCATAGCTAGCCATGCCGCGTGGCTCTTGGTGGCAAGCATGCCGGAAGGGAAGATCGCTGAGAACCGGACGGAGTCCATCTTGACAACCGATATGAATGAGGCCGAGCTGACGTATGCGGAGATTCTCTGGAAGGCTGCCGATGCCCTGCGAGGCCAGATCGATGCTGCCGAGTACAAGCATGTTGTGCTCGGGTTGCTCTTCCTGAAGTATGTTTCTGATTCGTTCGAGGCGCGGCGTGATGAACTCAAGGCAGAACTGGCGGCCGACGGCATAGTTGGCCCGCAGCTTGAGAGCTTGCTGGAGAACCGAGACGAATATGCCGCCGAAAGGATCTTCTGGGTCCCGCGCGAGGCGCGGTGGCACGAACTTCAGAGCCAGGCTGCGCGTGCCGACATAGCGGCCCTGCTTGACGACGCGATCCTTGCGGTCGAGCGCGACAACTCAGGCCTGAAGGGACAGCTGCCGCGTGACTACGCGCGCCGGGGCATAGCGCCCGAGAAGCTGAAGGGCCTCATCGACTTGATCGCTGACATTGGGTTCAAGGACGATCGCGCGAAAGCCCGGGACATGCTCGGTCGCGTATACGAGTACTTTCTCGGCAAATTCGCCCAAGCTGAGGGGAAGCTCGGTGGCGAGTTCTTCACGCCTCGTTGCATCGTGCGTCTGCTGGTGGAGATGCTTGAGCCCTACGAGGGTCGCGTCTACGACCCCTGCTGCGGGTCGGCCGGAATGTTCGTTCAGTCCGAACGCTTCGTGGAAGCCCACGGTGGGCTGAAAACCGACATCTCAATCTTTGGTCAGGAGTCGAATCCAACCACTTGGCGGCTCGCACACATGAACCTCGCCATTCGCGGCATCGAGGCCAATCTTGGCGCGCAACCAGCCGACAGCTTCCTGCGTGACCTGCATCCCGATCTCAAGGCTGACTACATCCTCGCCAATCCGCCATTCAACATCTCAGATTGGTCAGCCCAGCTTCTGGCTGACGACGTGCGGTGGCGATACGGCACGCCCCCAGTCGGCAACGCGAACTACGCTTGGATACAGCACTTCATTCACCACCTCGCTCCGCCAAATGGTCGTGGTGGTGGGGTGGCTGGTTTCGTCATGGCCAACGGCTCACTCTCGTCGGGATCGGGAGGCGAGGGCGAGATACGCCAGCGCATCGTCGAGGCGGACTTGGTTGACGCCATCGTGGCGTTGCCGCCGCAGTTGTTTCTCACGACTGGCATCCCTGCTTGCCTTTGGTTCCTGACGCGAGACAAGAGCGGACAGAATCTCAAGGCAGGTGGCCGTGACCGCGCGGGTGAGACGCTCTTTATTGATGCCCGCAATCTCGGTGTAATGGAAACCCGCACCCTCCGGGTGCTCAGCAGCGGTGACGACTACGGCGCCTTGCTCGCAAATGGCTTCAGCGATCCGCGTCACGACTCAGATATTGGCCGAATCACCTACGCATTCCGTCAGTGGCGTGGTGAGCCCCCGCCGCTGTGGTGGGAAGATGCTGTACATGGCCAGTGGGCTTACAGCGACATCCCGGGCTTCTGCAAGAGCGAGAACATCGAGGGCATCAGGGGGCATGGGTTTGTGCTCAACCCAGGAAGGTTCGTCGGCGCCGAACGACAGGACGATGATGGAGAGCCATTCTCGGAGAAGTTCCCTCGTTTGATGGCCGAATTGGAAGATTCCCTTGCTCACGAAGAGCGGCTGACTGAGGAGGTACGGGCGGCGCTCGCTCGGTTGAGCGGGGGAACCCCCAGCTGATGAGCCAAGCGTGGCCTGTAGTACCGCTTGGCGAAATTGCGGATGTCGTGGGAGGAGGCACACCATCCACCAAGGAACCCTCGTATTGGGGAGGTGAAATCGCCTGGGTCACACCAAAGGACCTTTCTCAGCTAACGAGCCGATTCGTGGAGCGCGGAGCTCGAAGCATCACGGTCGAAGGGCTCGAATCCTCGTCGGCCAAGGTGCTTCCTCCGGGTGCGCTTGTTGTCTCGAGTCGTGCGCCTATCGGCTACGTGGCAATTGCCGATGTGCCGCTTGCAACCAGTCAGGGTTGTCGGTCGCTTGTGTTCACAGGCGATGAGCCGATGTTCTTCTACTACGTGTTGAAGTCATCTACCGAAAAGCTCGAAGCTCTGGCTAATGGCACCACCTTCAGGGAAATCTCAGGGGCGGGTATGAAGCGCGTTGTAGTTCCAAGGCCTCCACTCGATCAGCAGAGGTCTATTGCCACAATCCTAGGCGCATTCGACAACAAAATCGAGCGGCGGCAGCAGACGGCGCTGTTGGCAGAACAATTGATCCGAGCAATCTTCCAGGCTTGGTTCGTTGATTTTGGACCGGTAAGGGCAAGAGCCGCCGGCGAGACCTCGTTCCCTTCGATGCCGCAGCCGCTCTTCGATGCGTTACCCACGCGCCTCGAGGATTCCCGCATCGGCCTCGTGCCGGAGGGTTGGAAGGTGGAATCGATTGGGGATGTCGTCGGGGTCAGGGGCGGCGGCACTCCGAGCACTAGGCAATCCGAGTACTGGGATGGCGGCATCCATTGTTGGGCGACACCGAAGGATATGTCGCGTCTGACGCATCCCGTGCTGCTAGATACGGAGCGTTACATCACAGACGCGGGTGCTGACTCGATCAGCTCCGGCATCCTGCCCATTGGAACGGTGTTGATGTCATCTCGTGCCCCAGTGGGCTATCTGGCGATCGCCGGGGTGCCTACTGCGGTCAACCAAGGTTTCATCGCGATGGTGTGTGAGGGTCGGTTACCGCCAATCTACATTCTTAGCTGGGCACAGAGCTCAATGGACTCGATCAGAGCGCAGGCGAGCGGAACAACATTCCCTGAAATTAGCAAGAAGAATTTTCGACCATTGCCAGTTGTCGTGCCTCCCCCGGATGTCATCGCTGGCTATCAGGATGCGATCAACCCCCTCTTTGATCTACTTACATCTTCGGTACGTGAAAGCGTCCAACTGGCGAGTGTGCGGGACTACGTGCTCCAAGAACTCTTGACAGGGGCGGTGAGAGTCGAACCATGAGTGACGCGCTCGCCCGCGACCAGCGGGAAGCCGAGAGTACTGATTCTGATCAGGCGCTCATCGTACGCCGACGTTCGAGAGACGAGCAGGACTATCGTGATTGGTGTGAGGGCTCATACGAAACAGTACGACTCGGGCAAGAGGAGTTTCATCCTGCCGATGTATTCGACAGACTTGCGCCAGACGCGGCCCGCCGCGGTCGCGACGAAGCTTCGGCGCAAGCCCGGGCGGATCTTGAGCAGACAGTATGTGAACACTTTCCTGCCCCGATCGCCGTGCCGTTTCACGGTTTTCTTGAGGGTCCACGTCAACCGTTGCAGCGACTGCATCGTCTCCGCGACGCATGGGAGTCTCTAGTCCGCCTATTGGCCGCACTCGCGCTCTCGGAGGCGGCTCGATCCGTGAGTTCCTTAGCGCCATTGATCATTCGCGAAGGAAGGGATCAGAGGTGGCGTACATGCAAGGCTCGTGATCTGCGCACTGACAAGCTGGCCATACGTATCGGCCTTATCGAGGGAGTAGTACGCCAAGCACAAGAGGTTGGTGTGGGGTTGCAGGTCGCGTCCTTGGTGCCTATAGAGCTCATTGCCGAAATTCGACGACTCAACGTCGTTCGAAATGGGTTCTCTCACGAAGCAACGAAGTCAGATGCCCAAGCCAACGCGATCATCGACGAGGCATATCCCATGGTGCGTGAAATTTTGCTCGATCTCCGGGACATGCAGAATGTAGAGCTCTTTCGCATTCCCAGCATCCAAGCGGGTGGTCGGGTCGAGGTCGAGAAGCTGACGGGACATGCGCAGAGTCGCCGTATTCACGAGGAGGTATTCGATTCTGAGGCGGCGGCGCTTGCGCTATCCGCAGCGCCCGTTGATGGAATGTCGAGAGTTCTAGCTCGCGCGCGAGGAGTGGCCCTAGACCTGAGCCCGTTCCTGTATGCGGATGACGACGATACCGGGCATCGCACCAGGATATTTCAGTACAAGGGCAATAAGGGCGGCAAGTGGCAGATGGAGTGCGTGGCCGATTCGACTACTAAGACATCTCCTGCAGCTCAGCATGAGACCCTGCTCGAGCCTTTCGAGAAGCTCTTTGGGCGGAGTAGGGAAGGCCGCGATGACTGATGTGGACGAGAAGCTCATCGAGGATTGGACATCAGATCATTTTGGCACAATCGGTGTAGAAACCAAGTGGGGCGTTGAGATCGATGAGGCGGGCGAGCGTGGCGATACTACAGAAGTAATCCTAGAATCTCGCCTCGCCGCGGCACTGCGTCGCCTCAATCCCGAGTTGCCACACAGCAGTATCGAGGAGGCCGTGCGCGTTCTGTCGCGCCCACCGTATCCGACGCTCTCACTGAACAATCGTTGGTTCCACGGCTTGGTCACGGATGGCGTTGAGGTCGAATACCGCGACGCATCCAGCGGTGAGGTGCGGGGTGGCCGTGCGCGCGTCATTGCCTTCGGCGACTCAACAACGAATGAACTACTGGTAGTCCGGCAGCTCACCGTCGCTACGGCGTCGGGCAAGGTCATCCGCCCGGACCTAACGGTGTATCTGAATGGTTTGCCGGTCGCGGTCGTCGAGTTGAAGAATCCGAGCAACATCCATGCCGACCTTGGCACCGCGATCGACCAGCTCGGTCGTTACATGGAGACAGCACCCGACCTGTTCGTGCCGAATCTGCTTCTGGCCGTGTCGGATGGGATGCTGAGCCGCGTCGGCTCGATCACTGGCGGGCGTAGTCGCTTCACGCCCTGGCGGCCGCTGAACGACGCTGGCGGCGACGCACCGACGCTGGAGGCATTGATACACGGCTTGCTCGAGCCGGCCACGCTGGCGGACTACTTGCGGACATGTGTCACTTTCGAGGAGGACGAGCGAGGCGACATCGTCAAAAGGATCGCGGGCTACCACCAATTCCGTGCGGTGCGCAAGACTCGGGCCAGAGTCCTGGAGCACCTGAAACCGCCGTTTGGTAATGGCGACGGCCGCGGGGGAGTCGTCTGGCACACACAGGGCTCGGGCAAGTCGCTAACGATGCTGATGCTGGCGGCTGCGCTTATACGCGAGCCGCGTCTATCCAATCCAACCGTGGTCATGATCACCGACCGTACGGACCTCGACGATCAGTTGTTCGATACCTTCGCGTCCGGGCGTGCTCCGCTACGGCAGACTCCTGTCCAGGCCACCAGTCGCGAGCATCTGAAGTCACTGCTCGACCGTGCCTCGGGTGGCGTGGTGTTCACAACGATTCAGAAGTTCGCCGAGGTACATGGCGTGATCTCGGAACGCGCCAACGTGGTGGTGATGGCCGACGAAGCGCACCGTAGTCAGTACGGCTTCGTCGAGGGTGGTGCACGCTGGATGCGCGACGCGCTGCCCAACGCCACCTTCGTCGGATTCACTGGCACTCCGCTTGAGCGCGACGACAAGAACACGGCGCACGTTTTCGGCGACTACGCAGACATTTATGACATTCGCAAGGCCGTCGAAGATGGCGCGACCCGGCCGCTCTACTACGAGTCGCGCATCGTCACGCTGAAGGTCGACGAAGAAGGTGCACGGGCTGCTGAGGAAGAGCTCGAACACCTCCTTGACGCTGACCGCAGAGGAGCAGAGTCAGACGACCGGATTCGCGTGTCTATGGAGTCGCTGGTCGGTGCCGCGGAGCGCATCGAACGATTGGCGGCATTCGTTGTCGACCATTGGGAGAAGCGCCGCGCAGCCATGGAAGGCAAGGCGATGATCGTCACCATGAGCCGCGTTATCGCTGCACGGCTCTACGAGTCGATCCGAGTACTGCGCCCGGATTGGCACGACGCCGACGACCAGCGCGGAGCAATGAAGGTGGTTGTCACCGGGATGGCTGATGACCCCGAGCCGCTTCGCAGCCACATGCGCACCAAGGCGGCGCGCAAGCGGTTGGCAGAGCGATTCAAGGCCCCGGACGACGATCTGCGGATCGTGATTGTGTGCGATATGTGGCTGACTGGTTTTGACTGTCCTCCGGCGCACACGATGTATCTGGACAAGCCGTTGGCGGGACACAACCTGATGCAGGCCATCGCACGCGTCAACCGCGTTCACGGCGACAAGCCCGGCGGCTTGATCGTCGACCTTCTCGGGCTCACAAACGAGTTGGCGGACGCGTTGGCCACCTACACCCAAGCTGGCGGCACAGGTGTGGCAGTGCGCGAGGTGCAGGACGAGGCGGTGCCCGTAATGCAGGCGGCGTTCGAAGCGCTGCGCGACTTCTTCCATGGCTGCGAGTACGAGCAAGCACTCGACGCAGCGCCCGGAGAGGTCCTGCCCGTGTATCTACGCACGATTGACCACGTGTTCGGGCAGGACGATGGCTGGACACGTCTGAACAAGCTCGTCAAGGAGCTGTCAGCGGCCTTTGCCTTGGCGGTGCCTCGACCAGAGACCGAAGCCATCACGCCGCATCTGGCCTTCTTCCAACGTGTTGCCGCCATGATTCGCAAGCGTTTGGCTGACGAGTCCAGCAAAGGCACGGGGCATGCTCAACGGCGCGATGTCGACGCGGCCGTGCGGCAGGTGATTGGTGGGGCAGTGGCCGCGGACGAGGTGATCGACCTCTTCGCCGTGGCGGGCTTGTCCGACGCCCGCCTGGACATTCTGAGCGACGAATTCCTAGGTCGCGTGGCGGCTCTGGATGAGAAGAACTTGGCGCTAGAGACCTTGAGGAAGCTCCTGAACGACCAGATCCGAGTCACGGAGCGGAGGAACCTGGTGCAGAGCAGGAAACTCCGCGAGGCGCTCGAAGACGCAATGCGTCTCTACACGAACAAGGCGATCACAACCGCCGAGATGATCTCCCGGCTCATCGACTTGGCGAAGCAGCTCCGCGAGGCCCAGCGGCACGGCGAGGAGCTTGGGCTGAGTCCCGAAGAGACGGCGTTCTACGACGCTCTCGCCGACAACGAGTCAGCCGTCGAGGCTATGAAGAGCGACGCGCTGCGACTCATGGCCAGAGAGCTGACGGAAATGATCAAGGTGATGCCAAAGCTCGACTGGGCCCAGCGCGAGTCGGTACGGGCGGACCTGCGGCGCAACGTCCGTCGGCTGCTGGCTAGGTATGGCTATCCGCCAGATCTGGCGGAGGATGCCACGCAGCTCGTGCTACGCCAGGCGGAGCTCTCGGTGGATGCCGAATAGAGCGGTATCGATGACGAACCGTCCCGAATTCTTGCTGTCGGGCAGCGCGCTTGGCTTTGTCCGGGCCACGGCCGCGGACTTTGGCAACGGGGACTGACCAGCGAGCGTCGCGCACTCGCTGGTGACCTTCAACGCTCCCTCGGGCCTGTTGGGGCAGTGGGTGCCGGTCCCCGCGAGGTCCTTTCGGCGCTGCAATCCTCCAACCGACACATCACGAATCAATACGCACGGCGGTTGGGCCGATTAACAGGTGCACTCGTCCGGCCTCGGCTCTCGTTCTTGATGGACGTGAACGCCGCCATAGGGCGGAAGAATTGGAGCAGGGTTGTGGCTGGGCCCAGATAGCTTCAATCGACTGCGTCAATCTGCGATGAGGTGTACAGCGCGTGGGCTTGGATTGGTCTGATCTCCGAGCTTTGAACGGGTCTCAAGCTGACGGCTTTGAGGAGCTGTGCAGTCAACTCGCGCGGGTTGAGACACCGGCTGGCGCTGAGTTTGTCCGCAAGGGCAGCCCGGACAGCGGGGTGGAGTGCTACTGCACGCTCAGTGACGGGAGCCAATGGGGCTGGCAGGCGAAGTTCTTCCGCGCGTCGCTGGGTGATACGCAGTGGCGGCAGCTAGATCGATCGGTGCAGGCGGCCCTGGAGGCACACCCGGGCCTGGTCAAGTACTTCGTCTGCATTCCCGGTGATCGTGCTGACGGCCGCCGTGCACCTAACACCACGGAAATGCAGAAATGGGAGCACCGGGTCAGCATCTGGAACGAGTGGGCCAGTGAACGGGGCATGGAAGTCGAGTTCCTGTGGTGGGGCTCCTCTGAATTGACGAATCTGCTGTCGCAAGATAGCCAAGTTGGCCGCCGTCACTTCTGGTTCGGTGCCGGTGGACAATTCAGTCGCGAGTGGCTCAATCAGCAGCTGGAGCGTGCCATCGCGGTAGCTGGGCCGCGGTACACGCCCGAAGTCCATGTTGATGTGCCCATTGTTCGGGACATGGAGGCCTTCGGCCGCACGGGGGTTGCGGCAGCGCGGGTGCGCGAGCTTGCCAAGAGCATCCGTCAAGCGCCGTCCTACACGCTGCGGCGGCTTGCCGACGAAGACGCATCCGAAGACGTCGCGGGGCTCGATGACGCAGTTGGGTTAATCGACGCTGTCGTTGCCGAGCTCTATGGCATGCGATGCGCTGCGCATCAGCAATGGCCGCTGCCAGAGATCGTCTCTGCCGTCGATGAAGTCGACGCCAGTCTGTCCGAATGTCTCACACACCTGTTCGAGACGGCGAACGCGTTCGATGAGCACGAACAGACCGAGGAATTCGGGCACCCGCGGCCGTCGAACCCATACAGGGACGCTGTCAGCGAGATTCGTGCCGTGCGCCAGGCCCTGCGGGATGCCTCCGCGACGCTGAGAGATCTTGACCTGGCCGTCAACAGTGACCTGCTGATCGTCAAGGGCAAGGCCGGGTCTGGCAAGACGCATCTGTTGTGCGATGTCGCGGCCAAGCGATTGGCTGAGGGATTCCCGAGCATCGTTTTGATGGGGCAGCAGTTCACGACGACGGAACATCCTTGGATACAGGCGCGCGCTCAGCTTGATCTAGCGGATCTTTCGATGGAACAGTTCGTTGGAGCGGTGGAAGCTGCTGCACAGTGCGCTGGCACTAGGGCGTTGTTCATGATCGACGCGGTCAACGAGGGCGAAGGGCACGCCATCTGGCCGCCGCATCTGGCTGGCCTTCTTTCTCATCTGAGAGCGTCGCCTTGGATCGGTGTCGTTCTTTCAGTCCGTTCGCCATTCGTCGACTACGTGGTGCCCGATTCGGTGAGGCAAATCGCCTACGAAGTGACACACCGCGGTTTTGACGACGATCCCTATGCAGCTGTCGAGCGGTTTTGCCAGTTCTACGACTTGGACTTCCCCGCGACTCCGTTGCTGCGCCCTGAGTTTGGCAATCCGCTGTTCCTCAAGACGCTCTGCGAGGGGCTGCACAACCGCGGCGAGCGGAGCATTCCCGTCGGAACCGAGGGCGTTTCTGCGGTCTTCGAAAGGCACTTGGACGCAATCGAAGCTGATCTTGCCACCAAGTTGGACTACGACCCGCAGGAACGCGTGGTCGCCAGGGCGCTCGATGCAGTGGCCTCAGAACTTGCTGAACGTGCCGCCCGCTGGCTTCCCAAGAGCAAGGTCCGCGAACTCGTCGACCCGTTCGCGCCGAACACCGGCTACCGCCGCTCGTTGTATCGAGCGCTCGTCGATGCGGGCTTGCTGTTGGAGACCCCGGGGTCCCGCCGCGACGACGAATGGACTGTCGCGTTCGGCTACGAGTGGTTCGCTGACCACCGGATAGCGCAGCGCCTCATCGAACGCTGCGGCGACGCCGACGGATTGGCATCGGCGTTGACGGGGAGTGATGACGAGGGCGACGCGACAGGTTGGCATCTTTGGAACGCGCCTCTTGAGGCTTTGAGCATCTTGCTGCCCGAAAGGCTCGGCGTCGAACTGCCGGAAGCACTCGCGGGCCACGGCACGGACCCAAGCGTCACGAGCGCCTTTCTGGGCGGGCTTCCATGGCGAGATCCGACTCGTGTGAGATCCGAGTGCCAGGAGTTGGTGGCCGACCTGCTGGATGGCGAGTTCCACTCCAGCACCGTCGAAGTCTTCGACGCGCTCATCGCTTGCGCCGTCGTACCTCACCATCCGCTCGGAGCGTTGTTCTTGGACGAATACTTGTGGCGCTTGCAGATGCCGGACCGCGATGTGGTCTGGTCCCAATACCTATACCGGGCATACGGGCGAAAGGGACCGCTGGACCGCCTGCTCGACTGGACCGAGAAGCATCCCGACCGCGTCGCGGCGCTGGATGAGGAATCAGCGAAAGCGTGCGCTGTCGTCTTGGCTTGGTGTTTGACTGCCTCGCATCGCTTCGTTCGCGATCGCGCAACGAAGGGCCTCGTTGCGGTTTTGACCGACAAGATTGCACTGACGCAGGCACTGGTCGAACGCTTCGACGATGTGGACGATCCCTATGTGCGAGAGAGGGTGATGGCCGCCGCCTACGGCGTGGCGATGCGCTTGACTGACGCCGAAGCGCTCGCCCCGCTTGCCGGGGCTGTGTACCGCTTGATTTTCGCCGACGGCGAACCGCCGCCGCACATTCTGTTGCGGGACTACGCACGCGGCGTCATCGAGCGTGCCCGAGAGCTTGGTTCCGACTTCTCCGTGGACAGCAGCCTCGTTGAGCCGCCGTATTGCAGTGATTGGCCTCACATCCCTGACGACCACGAGATGGAGATGCTCGATCCTCCTATCCGGCAAGACGGCCCCGAGTTGACGAGTGCGCAAAGAGTGCACCGAAGAATCGCTTTTTCGGTGATGCATTGGGACTTCGCCCGCTACGTGATCGGCACGAACTCCGCATCGGCATCGCACCATTGGCTGTCCGTTCGGACCACAGAGCCTCCCTGGGAGTCACCCAAAGAACGAGCTGCCGCGTTCAAACGGCAGCTCGATCCTGACCTGAAGGAGATGTTCGACGCACTGTGGGCCTCCACGCGCGGCAAGAAGGTGCTCGCAGCCGCCATCAGAGCTCTCTTGGAAACCCAAGCTGACGATTACGAAGGATCGGATTTCCCCTACACGGTCGAGGAACCAGATTCAGATCCTGAGCCCGAGAAGGAGTTTCTGGCAGCGCTCAGCGACGAGCAGCGGGTTGAATTTGAAGAGATCAAGGCGGCACGCGACGCTCCAGAGCCCCGCTTGGGCCTTGAGGTGATTCAGCGCTACGTGCTGTGGAGGGCATTCGATCTGGGGTGGACCATCGAGCGCTTTGGTGACCTCGACTGGCTCATCTCGAGCTCAATCAGCAACGCCAGCCGCGACACCCGCAAACCCGAACGCATCGGCAAGAAGTACCAGTGGATCGGACTTCACGAGATCTTGGCGCACATATCCGACCGCTACCAGTACCGAAGTCGCTACGACGGCGAGGCACTCAATGCGGAGTACAGCGGGGCATGGCAGCTGTCAGTCCGCGACATCGATCCTTCCGCTGTCGTTGCGCCAGCGCCGTCACACCGCGAGCGAACAAGTACATCCGCCAGATGGTGGCGCCGCGACGTTCATGTCGACCTCGCCGATGGCGGGGATGACTTGCAGTGGCTGCGCTATGAAGCCGACATCCCAGATCGAGGCCAGCAGCTGCGCTACATCGATCCTAAGAGCGGGAGCGCTTGGATCAAGCTCCAAGGTATGGATATCTGGCAGGCGACGCCGCCGGCGGGGTATGACCTCCACGAGGTCGACCAACGTGAGATCTGGCTGTACGCATGCGGGTACCTCATTGATGCCGCCGACGTCGGAGAGTTCCTTGCCTGGTCCGAGGCTGTGGACTTCTCGGGTCGTTGGATGCCGGAGCCACCTATGTCTCATGAGCTGTTCTTCGGCGAACTCGGTTGGAGTTTCGCTTCCCGAGCGCTGCTCGGCGACTACTTGGGAGCCCGCCATCCAGAGCCCAGCGACGGTCCGCGATGCCCGACAATGCTCCAGTCGGCCGCATTCGAATGCAGCGCAAACGGCGGCCAGTACGACTGCTCATTGACCAACAGCAGCGAGTTTTGCCGGCCGAACCCCCGGCTAGCCGACGCGATCGGTCTCCGATGGACGGGCTACGGCGCGGACTTCGTGGACGCCGACGGGTCGCTCGCGGCGTTCGATCCATCTGCTCACGACGACGGTTTCGGCGCTCTGTTGCTGCGCGAGGACTGCCTTGAGCACTTTCTCAACGAGACGCAGTCAGCTCTCGTGTGGGCCACGATCGGCGAGAAGCAGGTGATCAGGCCCCGACCCCGTCGGGATCCATGGGTCGGGTTCCTGAGGCTCACGGACGCCGTTGCTTATGAGGCTGGAACTCTTCGGGGGCATCGCACGACGCGACTCGAGATAGTCGACCGCGACCGCTAGGCGTCCTGGACACCGAGGATGGCACCGGCGTGACACCGAGCGTGTCGGGCCCACGGGGATCGACGCGGCCAGACGCAGACAACCGGCTACGCGGCATTGACAGGCCGGTGGCCGCGTGGCCAGGCGTTGATCGCTTGTTCTGGTTCGTGGCGTTGCAGCCACTTTCTCGCTGCCGCCTCGCTGAAGCCCCGTTCGCGCAGGAGATCGAGGGCGGCTGCTCGGGCCTCGCGCTCACGGTCTCGCTGTTCGAGGTGGGTCTTCATTCGCGCGATGACGTCGTCGTGGTCGTAGTCGTAACGGCCGTTGGTCTTGTCAGCGAACAACGGCAGAAGCTTGTAGTAACGGCGCTCGCTAATCCCGACGTGGGTCCACGGGTATCGGTCGGGCGACTCTCGCTTGAGGTGCTCCATAACGACGATGCTCGCTTTGCGACGCACGTATCGCCGGGTTGCCTCGGCTCCTTGGGCTGGGTCGAAGCCAGGACGGATCAATTGCTCAAGCAGCATCGCAGCTGCCGACTCCACGTTCGGGGCGTGGGTGCGGCGCTGAATGCTCGCTACCTGTCGGGGATAGGCGGCGGCAACGGCCTTAGCCAGTGCCGGCTCGTCTGGCCCGATGTAGCCGTGCCAGTAGCCCTTGAGCACTACCTGGCAGGCAAGCTCTTGGCGAGTCGAGGCAGGGTCCAGAGTGATGGTGGGGATGCCGTAGCCGTGAATTGCCGGTGACAGAATGCTCCACGGCCGATCGTTCGGGAGCTGGACCCCTTCGGTCCAGATTCGAGCATTGAAGGCCCAGTCCACGGGGTGTCGAGTCATCGGCGCCGCGATGAGGACGGGTTCGGTGGCTACGAGTGGGATGGCTTGACCGCCTGTCGTCTCCCTGTCGAGCAGTACTGCCACGAGGCGGCCGTCGTCATCAGTCTCGCCCGTGATCCAGAAGAGACGCCGGGTGATCTGAAACCACCAGCCCCCGATTGAGGTCGCCAGCAAGGGGATGTGGAACCGGAACGCAGGGTCCATGACGCTGCGCAACAAGTCCTTGCGATGGTCGGGGTGAACGCGGGTGCCGAGCCAGCGAACGACGTAGTCCCCGTTGAGAGCCCCTGCCTGCGAGGCCTCGGCGACGAGCAGGCCCGCGGTCCACAGTGCATCTGCCACCGAGGCAGCCTTGCGAGCCACGGTGCCGAGGGGGGTGACCTGCAATGTCGTCGCCATCTGGGGATTGACGGGATCGGGTACTGCCCAAACATCTGCGTTGGTTTCCATGGGTCCGACAACCATGTCCGGCACTTCGACCAGCGGCAGCCCGCATGGTTCGAACGTCAGGGTGGCCCGGTGTTGTGAGCGGAAGCTGCGGCCCGCCAAGGTCTCGATCCCCTTGCCGACCTCGAGGAGTATCTCGGCCAGTCGGTGCCGGTCAGGGTTCTCGCCGTGGCGCTGAGCGAGATCCTCGGCAAGCCCATCCACGAGATCTTCAGACCAATGTCCCATCTGGGCAGTATGTCTGGGCGTGGACGACGGAGAGCGCACTCAGAATCAGGCGCCAGCAGGCGACACGCCCCAAGGTCAGGTGACGGCGCGCTTCAAGCTGACCTTCTGCACGCTCGTCTCCTTGACCCTCCTAGCGCTCGCCATCAACGTGTTGCTGGCGGTGTTAGGTGGCGACTCCGATCAGGTCAGCACCGCCGTTGACACATGTTCTACGACGTACAAGATGGGTTTTGGCGCGATCGTGGGACTGATGAGCCAACGTCACGGGTAGGACCCAAAATGGCGGAGTTGACCACGCCAGCGGCTGCGCGGCACACCGGGTGGGGAGGTCGAATGCGCACGTTCCGAGCGACAAATCGACTCGTGGCCGTTCGAGGTCGACTGTGTCGCTCTGCGGAACCGCGCACCGCATGCGGCGGTAGTTGGCCTTCCTACTCGGTGCTCGCGGCCGGTTTCGTGCGCGCTGCTGATCAGATGAGTAACCCAAATGCCCAGATACATTCGACGGCGTGACCACAGTCGAGGAAGCCAAGGCCGTACTGAGTGAACACGGGTGCTCGGTGGTTGAGGAAGACCCGTTCGACCACGGAGTGCGACTTCGTTGCGACGGCGGCCAGGTCGTGAGCGTTTATGGGTCGGGCAAGGTCGTGGTGCAAGGAAAGAACACCGAGGGTCTTGAGGAGAAGTTCGCACTTGCGCCTACGACAGTCGGTCAGGCAATGCCAACGGCGAGCTCAACTCCAACGGAAGTGTTTGTCGTCTACGGACACAACGAGGAAGCCAAGAACGAGATCGAGCGCATGCTGCGCAGGTGGAAGCTGAATCCAATAATGCTTGACCAGATTCCGGCCGAGGGTCTGACGCTGATCGAGAAACTGGAGAAGTACATCCAGGTAACCCCGTTCGCCGTGGTGCTGGCGACTGCTGATGACGTGTACCTCAGCGACCCTGAGGACGACACTCAGAAGGAGTTTCGTGCCCGCCAAAATGTCGTACTCGAGCTGGGAATGATGCTCGTGCACCTGCGGCGTGAGAACATCGCAATCCTGCTAGAGGACAAAGTGGGAATGAAGAAACCCTCCGATATCGACGGTCTCGAGTACTTGCCGTTCAAGGACGACGTGGCTGCAGTGGGGGTCAAACTCGCACAAATGATGACGAAGCGGGGCTACGTCATCGACATCGGCAATCTGTGAGTATCCGAGTCACGACGGCGGCGACCGACGGCTCCTCGCTGGGCAACCCTGGACCCAGCGGATGGGCTTGGGTCACTGAGGACGGGCGCGAGGGCTTCGCCGGTGCGCGGCGATCGACCAACAACCGCATGGAGCTGAGGGCAGTGCTCGAGCTGCTCCTAGCGATTGATCCGAGCATGCCATTGATCGTGCAGACCGATTCGGCCTACGTGGTGGGCGTGTTCACCGAGTGGCTTCCTGGCTGGCGCGCGCGTGGAATGCGCACAGCGTCAAACAAGCCCGTCGAGAATGTCGATCTGATCGAGTGGATTGATGGAGCCCTGCAAGGTCGAGAGGTCACCTTCGAGAAGGTGCTCGGTCACTCCACCCATGTGCTCAACAATCGCGCTGATGCACTGGCGCACGGTGCTGCGACACGGGCCAAACAGCGATTGGCGCGCGAAGCATCGGGTCCGTGACCCTAGATCGGTGCGGCCTGCAGCGGGCTAGAAGACGGGAAATACCGCAGCGTCGCCTGAGCGTTCTGCTCGGGTGAGGGCGTAGAGGACGCCCCAGTCGCCGTTGCGGTCTCGGGCGATGTTCATGCAGATCTCGATGATGACGGCGGCACCCTCGGGATCGGTGGCCGGGCGGGGCTGATCGGTGCTGACGGCGAGGTCGTCGAGATGGAGGAGCACTTCGATGAGACGGGTGCGGCAGAAGTCGTCGAGGGTGAGCAGCCGGCCTCCCAGCGCGGCGACGAGGCGGTCGACGGGTTCGGCGGCCAGTCGTGTTTCGAGGTCGGCAGCCAGTTGCCGGCACTTGGCCACGGTGGCTTCGTGGCCGATGGCCGACTCGGTGGCGGAGACGTCCTTGATCTGGTCGTGGATGGGGGAGTCGACTGCTGCGTGGAAGTAGGTGACCGCTGTGAGCAGGTCGCCGTCGGAGCGCCGGTCGGGCGGGGTGCGGTCGAGGTAGGCGATGGTGGCGCCGGCCGCACGTACGAGATGGGCCGAAAGAGCCCCCACCGTCATGCCTTCGAGGGCCGACGGCTCGTCCCATTGCTCGGCTATCGATGGGGTCGCGATGAGTTCGGCTGCTTGGGCACGGGAGCCGTCGTCACGTTGAAGCCGTCGACGCCAGTGGTCTCCATGAAGGCTTCCATCTGATCGGCAACCGTCACCGGCGAACCCACGAATCCCAACCCGCCAGCGGTTTCCGAAAGACGCCGGGCGACATCACCGACGGTCCACGTCCTCTCGGGATCTTCCAGCTTCCAACGCTCCACCTGGGTACGGATCGCGTTTGCCTCGATGTCGTCGATCGGCGTATCGGGCGGGTAACCGCCCAAGTCGATGCCCGTCCAGCCGCCGTAGAGCGCGAGGTAGCCGTCGACGGAGAACAGCTGTGACCACTCGTCGCGCATCGCCCGTGCCTCGGTATCGGTTTCCGCCACCACCACCCTCGCTACTTGCAGGGCTCTGATCTGTTCGGGATCGCGCCCTGCCGCTGCGGCGCGCTCGCGCAGTGATGTCACCACAGTGGCACCCCGTTCGTTGCCCGGCACCTGCATGAAGACGACCTCTCCCGTGTTGGCTGCGAACTCGACACCTCGGGCCGAGTTGCCCGCCTGGTACAGCACCGGCGTGCGCTGAGGGGAAGGTTCGACCATGTGGGGGCCTTCGACCGTGAACCATTCGCCGGAATGGTTGATCTCGTGCACCCTCGCCGGATCAGTATGAGTGTCGGCCTCGGCATCGAGAACGATCGCACCCTCGTCCCAGCTCCGCTCCCACAGCTTGACGCAGACATCGACGTACTCGTCGGCCCGGTCGTAGCGAGCGTCGTGAGCCAGGATCTCGCCGAGGCCTTGACGTTCGGCATCGGCCAGGTAGGAGGTCACGATGTTCCAGCCGACCCGTCCGCCGGTGAGGTGGTCGAGTGTCGAGAACAGCCGGGCTGTGTGGTACGGCGCGTGGTGGCTGGTGGAGAAGGTCACGGCGAAACCGAGATGCTCGGTGCACGCCGCCAACGCGGGGATCAGCAGCGTGGGGTCGATGCCGGGAATCTGGACCGCGCCCCGCAGTGCCGCTTCGCGGCTCGCCCCGTACACGTCGTAGGTGCCCAGCACGTCGGCGAAGAAGATCCCGTCGAAGCAGCCTCGCTCCAGGGTGCGCACGAGGTCCTGCCACCAGCTCAGGGTCCGGTAGCCCCACGACGTCTCATCGGCGGGGTGCTTCCACATCCCCTTGATCTGATGATTCGGGGATGCCTGGATGAAGGCGCTCAGGTGCATCTCGCCCCGCCCCATCAGTCGCTGTGCCTCAGTTTAGACACGCTCGATCTGGATCTTCGCGCCGAGGGTGTCAGCAAGGTGAGCGATGTCACTCGGATCGGAGGTGAAGACCACGGCGTCGGAGGAGCGGGCGAGCGTGCTGGCTGTCAAGGCGACGGATGCGTCGATCACATCGACGGTGCCGGCTCGCCCGCACAGCAATCCGGCGGCGCGGGCCAGCACGCCGTCGAGCGCGATTTCGTCGCAGTGACGCAGCGCTCGCGACAGCAGGGCTTGGCGTGATCCATCGCGCCAGGCTTGCGCGATCGCGCCGGTGGGTACCTGAATCAACCTGCCCTCGTTGGCGGCGACGCGCAGCACTGCCCACATCTGTCGATCGTTGCGATCCAGCGCAATCAGCGCTCCCGTGTCGAGAACGAGTGGGGCGGTCACGCCTCTATGCGGGCACGGGCGGCGGCGAGCTCGTCTTCAGAGAACGAACCGTGTTCGGCTTCCCATGCGGACAGCACGTCGCGAAGCCCTCGGCTGGCGAGTCGACGACGTGCTGCGTCGGCGATCCACGAAGACACGTTCTGGGCGTCTGCTTCTGCGGCTGCACGCACGGCCTCAGCGAGCTCGGTCTGGAGCGAGACGGTCACTCGTTCGGTCGCCATGGGATGATCATACAATTTCATACAGCACCCCGTCCGCGCAGCGTCGCCACGGAACGTAGCTGTCCCGAGCCACTTCGCCGCATTGCATTTTCGGAGGTCGGCGGCCTTAAGTGTTGGCCACGGCCGGGCGCGTGGTCAGCAGGTCTTGGCAGAGCAAGCCGGCGTCGCGGTGGCGGTGCATCTCGGGGTAGTCGGCATGGTTGAGGGTGGCGATGAAAGCCGCCCGGTTGGGGAAGTGCATGATCAGCACGGCATCCCAATCGCCCTGCCCGATGAAATAGCGCTCGCCGTGTCCGTAGAGCAGACAGGTTCCGCCGACTTCGGCCGCTGCAGCCCGGAAGGCATCGACGTAGCGCTGGTAGGCGGCGGCGCCAGTCTCATCGTTGCCATGTTCGGGTCCGTCGGGCCCATAGTTGGCCTTGACTCGGAACTTCAGCAGGTTGACCTGCGCGATCGGACCGTCATAGGCGTCATCGCGGAAGGCGCGGAACTGGTCGGCGGTGGGCTGCATTGCAGGCATGGCACCTCGATCGTGGCTTCTTGCATTCCCGGTGGGCTGCGACAATCCTGACAGTTGAGCGAGTGGCGCGAGGAGGTGACTCGTGAGCGCACGCTATAGAGCCGTTGCAGAACGAAACGGGGACTGGTGGGAGGTCGAGATCACCTCCGGCCTGCCTCCCAACATGCTGGGCGTCAGCCAAACGCGCTGCAAGGGCGATGTTGAGCGAGTCGCGCAGACGGTGATTGCCGAACTCCTCGACATCGAGCCGGACGGCATCGAAGTCGAGATCGATGTCCGGCAGGCATCGGAGCGCGGTCCGACGGCGGTCGCTTAGCTGATTGCCATCTGCCAGCGGCAGTTCAGATCACGATCGCACTTGTCCGATTCTGAATAGCACGGACCAAGCTGAGCGCTGCCATGGCCGACGTCTTGGGGTTGGCCGGCAAGGGGTTGTTGCTGATGGTGACGTCGAGGTCGCCGAAGGCGCCGCGGGCCGTGATCCTGTGACAGTTAGTTGTTGCAGTCGGATCGGCGACGAGGGAGATCTGCGTCTGATCGGGTCCCACTCCAGCGAGAGCCGTGGTCATGGCCACGTTGGCATTCTTCGGGAATGCCGTCGCCGTCTCAGCTGCGTTTGCACAGAAGAACTCGTAGGGCTTGTCGAGCTCGTCGAGGTTGCAGAGCGTCTCGGCGGGAGTGTCGAGCCAGGCGGCAGGGGGTTTCGAGATTCGGTGTTGGACTGTCTCGAGTTCCAGGCTGCGGGCCGCGGCGAGGGCCTCGACGCCAGCGAGCGCACCGGGTTGGATGTGGATCTGGACTCCCTGCCCGGTGGCGATGCTCCGCAGGGATGTCAGAACGTCGGCGTCGGCAAGGGCCGAGACCGACGAGACGATGAAATCGGCACCGCACTTGAGGGCGGCTGGTCCCCATTCGGCGACGCTCTCGCGGCCGGCCGCTTCGGCAACCACCTGAGGAGCGATACCCATCAGCTCGCCGGGATCAGTGATGAGCCGCGCAGTCTTTGGCGGGTCGACGAGATCGGATTGGCCGCGAGTGGCAACCGCCACGATCTCGACGGGCGCACCGGTGAGCAGATCGGCCGCGACGCGGGCGATCGCGCCCCAGCCGACGAAGGCGAGCCTCAGCGACTCACGCCCAGCCGGCGTGTGGTTCACACCAGGAACCTGGTGGTGGGCTGGTCGAGCAGCAGGCGCCCGTAGTCGGCGTAGCGGATCTCGCGATCGAAGATCAGGTGATTGGATCCGGTCGTGATGTCGCGCAGCGCTCGCTGGAACATGAGCTCGGCTGCGTCGATGGACAGCGCCGCCCGTGCAGCGATCGCCGGCTTGCCCTGATCCCGTTCGGGGCCGCCGACACCGATCTCATTCGCCGCGATCTTGGCTTTGGTCTGCGAGCGGTACTCCTCCAAGGCCATCTGGGCCGCGCCCAGCATGGGGAGCCCGGCAGCGAAACCGAGCACGGGAATCAGCGGCGTGCGATACAGCTCTCCTGGGTGAACCCGGGTGGACTCGCCGGCCGCATTCATCAGCCCAACCATCGAGACGACCCGATCCGCTGGCACGAACACGTCCTCGACGCGGATGTCCCATGAGCCGGTGCCGCACAGTCCCATCACGTACCAGGTGTCGACGGGCTCGACGTCGTCAGGCGGCACGGCGAAGAAGTTCGGCAGCACCCGCCCATCGCCCTCGTCGACCATCGCTCCCACCAGCACCCAGTCGGCATGGATGATGCCCGTTCCCCATTGCCACTGACCGTCGAGCCGGTAGCCGCCCTCGACGGCGGTCGCCCTGCCGCCTCCGGCATTCAGCGTGGCAGGGGCCAAGATGAACTGGCGCTCAGCAAAGACTTCCTTCTGGAAGCTCTCCGGATAGCCGCACATCCAGAAGTTGTGCTCGATGTAGAACGAGATCAGCCAACCCATCGAGGCGTCGGCGCGAGACAGCATCAGCGTCACTTCGAAGAAGGTGTCGAGGTCGGCTTCGTGGCCGCCGTAGGCCCTCGGAACCATGAGTGCGAACAGCCCGCTGTCCCGGACGGCGTCGATCACCCTGTCGAGGGGGCGCCGCGCCAGCTCCGCCTCGCGAGCGGTCTCGCGCAGCAGCGGCGCGAGCTCGTTCGCGGCGCTGATCAGTTCCGCAGCGCTCATCGAGGAGTTGGTCATGTCGCGCTCCGGCAGCCCGTGTCGACCCTGCGAGATCGAGCGGAACGCCTCGTCACCGCTCGCCGGGCCGACGGCGGCCACCGTAGCTGGGCCCAGTTGACGAAGCGCGGGCGCTGGTGGGCTCGGCAGACTACGAGAAACGGATGCGAACGCTGGAGCTGGACGATGCTTGATCATTCCGAACGGGTCGCGGCAGCTCGCTCGGCCATCGACTACATCTGCGGCCGCAGCGAGGCCGAACAGGCAGCGCCCGTGCCGAATTGCCCGGGCTGGACGGTCTACAACGCGGCGTCGCACATCGGCCGGGTGTCCATTGCGTGGGAAGAGATGATGACCTCGGCGCCGGAGGATCCCGAGTCTCGAGCACGGGGGTATGAGCGTGCCAGTCTCAAGCCGGCCGGAACCTCGACGGCAGAACTCGCAACGTGGGCCCACTCAGCCATCGATCAACTCACCGACGACCTCGACCGGCGCTGCTACTTCTCGATGGCCGGAGGCGAAGGCAACCCGCGGCTGTGGGCTTGGCATGCGGCATCCGAGCTCGGCATGCACCGCCTCGACGTCGAAGCGGCGCTGGGCCACGAGCACTCCATGACGCCGTCGCAAGCACTCGACGCCGCCCACTACACATGCCAGTTCTTCCTGCAAGCGATGCGCCGCGTCCTCGAACGAGACCCCGGTGGGCTCACCGCCCGGCTCGTCGACTCCGACGGCGAAGTGGGCAGTGTGACCATCGAGCCGCTGCCCGAGTCCGAGTCGCCTGCGTCAGTGGTGATCGAGGGCCCGCCGATCCAAGTGCTGCTCGGCCTCTGGGGCCGACCGCACTCAGGTGTCGAAGTGACCGACGGCGACCCCGCGGTCTGGCAGCAATGGCGAGCCATGCCCAGCGAGGCCTTCCAGTTCGGCACCTGGGACTGACGACCCGTCTGGGCCGTCTGCGCTTCCGGCGCCCCCAGCAGACTGCAAGCGGCATGATTGCGATGCACCACGAGCTCCAAGGAGTCGACGCAACGTGACGTTGTTCCCGCACCACGGCGATGCGGCCACTCGTCTTCGGGAGTTGCTGCGTTCGGCAGCGGAGACCGAGACGATTGTCCAGGCACCCGGGTGCTTCGACGGGTTGTCGGCCCGGCTGCTGGAGCAAGCCGGGTTCGAGGCCGGATTCCTCGGCGGGTTCTCTGTGGCGGCGGCTCGGCTCGGCCTGCCTGATGTCGGCCTGCTCAGCTACGGCGAGATGGTCGATCAGGCCCGCAGTGTGTGCGCGGCGACGCCGCTCCCGATCATCGGCGACGGCGACACCGGCTACGGCAATCCGATCAACGCCGAACGGACGCTGCTGGGCTACGCGCAAGCGGGCTTGGCGTGCGTGATGATCGAGGACCAAGTGTGGCCGAAGCGCTGCGGCCATACGGCGGGCAAGGAAGTGGTGGACCGCAGCGAGGCGGTGCAACGGATCCGGGCGTGTGTGCGCACCCGCACCGAGCATGGTCTCGACATTCTCGTCATGGCGCGCACCGATGCGGTCGCGACCCACGGACTGGACGAGGCCTTGTGGCGTGCAGAAGCCTTCGCAGAAGCAGGCGCCGATATCACCTTCGTGGAGGCACTGGAGACCCCCGAGCAGATGGAGCGCTACTGCGCCAAGGTGCCAAGCCACAAGACCGTCAACCTCGTGGAGGACGGCAAGACACCGTGGCTGAGCCCAACATCGCTCGCCGAGATCGGATACTCCCTCGTGATCTATCCGGTGTCGCTGCTGCTGGCCGGCATCACGGCAATGGGTGGTGCTGCAGAGAGACTCGCATCCAGCGGCGACGCCGGCGGCCCACGCACATCATTCGACGACGCCCGGCATCTGGTCGGCTGGGCCGACTACGAGGAACGCATGCGAACGCTGAGCACCGAAGAGAGTCCCGGCAGCAGCATCTGAGACATCTGCCCTGCTCAACTGTTCTCGACATTCAAAATCACTGGAAAGTATTGAGACTGATCAGGTAAACCTCGTGCCGTCATGGCGCAGAGACTCGGGCGCATCCCTGCACACCTCCGACCGGCAGCTCAGGTGGAGCATCTATCTAGTCAGCAGACTAGTCTGATATCGTCCGATGCCAGCGGGGAGGACGCCATGACGGGTACTTGGCAGGTGCAGGAGGCAAAGTCCCGGTTCAGCGAGTTCCTCCAGCGCACCCTCAGCGATGGGCCCCAAACGGTGACGCTGCGCGGCGTGCCGACTGCTGTGCTGGTGCCGATCGAAGAGTGGGAGCGACTCCAGCGCAGCGCTCGCCCGGACCTCAAGGACTGGCTGCTGGCACCCCATGCCCGCACCGACCATCTGACTCCGCCTCGCCGGGACTTCCGACGCCGGCGCCCACCGGATCTCGGCTGACTCCCGTGTACCTGCTGGACACCAACATCGTTTCCGAGCTGCGCCGGACGCGTCCGCATCCATCGGTCGTCGAATGGGTCCAGGCGACGCGCTCTGGGGACATGTTCCTCTCAGCGGTGACCATCGGCGAGATCCAGGCCGGGATCGAGATCACCCGCGAGCAGGATCCCGCAAAGGCCGAAGAGCTGGAGGCTTGGCTGGAAGAGCGGGTGCTCGGCGGCTTCGACATCCTGGCGATGGATGCAGGCGCCTGGCGCGAGTGGGCTCGG
>NZ_JAPYOK010000111.1:0-2735 GCF_028283155.1 Candidatus Poriferisodalis multihospitum
CCGAGAGCGGCTGGGGCGCTGGCGGCGATGCAGACTCATCGCTTCGGGTCGCCTGCCGGTGCGTCGTTCTGCCCGGCCTTGCCGGTAGCCGACGACACCGCCCACCACGCAGACCAGCACTATGAATCCCGTCGGGGGCAGGCCGAGCCATCCGGCTACGACGAACAGCACGAGCACCGCTGCGATGTCGGGCCCCCACGGTTCTCTGGCTTTTCTATTCCGTCGATCAGACATGTGTGCAGCATCGCGCTGGGGTGTCACACGATTCGAGTCCGGCCGCTCAGATGTAGTCGTCGTCGTTCTCCCAGGACGACCGGCGGCCACGCCCGCGTGAAGTCGGCCTCCGGGGCGGTTCATCGTCGCCCCAGTCCCACCTGTCGTCTGCGTCCCATTCGTCGTCTGTGTCATCCCACCGGTCATCTGTGTCCCATTCGTCGTTTCGGTCCCGCCAGTCGCGTTCGGCCGGGTCTCGTTCACTGAAGGCCCAGAACTCTCGGTCTTCTCGCTCCCACTCGTCGTCGCGGTCTTCGTCGTCGTCCCAGTCCGGCTCGTCGTCGCTCCAGTCGTCGCTGTGGGAGCGGTGTCGTGACGATGCTCGGCGGTGCCGCCTGCCGGGCGGCGGGTTGGCAGACGGTGCGGTTGTGTGCCGGTGCGTGCCGTGTCGGCGTGCGAATACCAGGAGTCCGCCGATGATGAGCAGAGCGCCCATGTCCGCTCCGGAGAAGACCATGAGCGTCCCCGCAGCGATCGCTGCGACCCCGACGCCTCTGCTCAGCAGCCAACGGCTTGCCTTGCGCAGCAGCAAGCCCGCCGAGCTATCCGGCTCGGTGTTACCCGGCTGGCCGGCGGCGGTCGAGCGACTCGGCGACCGATGCGGCAGCGCCGCCGCACCCACCGCTTCTGCTACGGCCCACCAGTCCAGCTTCCACCGCCGCATCTCCGCAAGGTCGACGACGTGACAGGGCTTCTGGGGGTCGTCGATCTCCCGCTGCAGCTCAGCGCTGAGCCCGGTTGCCGTGTGGATCAGCATGCGGGCCCGGAACCTCGCCGAACCGGAGTGCGCCAAGAACGAAGCGACGTCTTGCTTCGAAATGAGCCGGTTGTCGCTGCAGCAGTGGCACTGGATCGCCATGGCATCATCGCCGCGAGCGTTGTTGCGGTGCGCAACGAGGTCGATCCCGCCGCCCGAGCCCTCGCGGCCCGCCCAGTCGTCCCACCGATCGACGCGATCGAACACCCTCCGACCGTCGCCGTCGCTCAGCGCGCCCAGCACGCCTTGGCACAGCCGCTCGAACCTGCCGCCGAGATCGGCGCTGTCGTGCGCTTGGCGGCGCATCTCGCTCAGAACATCGTCGATCTGCGGGCCGTCCGAGCCCCGTCGTGCCTGATCGAACACACTCGGAGTATCGCGCTGGGGTGTCACACGAGACGGGGCCAGCACGACACAGCAGGCTCGTCGCAGCCGTTCTCAGGCGATGACGACTACCGGGGTGCCGATGGAGGCCCATTGGTAGAGGCGCTCGGCTTTATCGTCGCGTTGGCGCACGCATCCCAGCGACGCGAACTCGCCGAGGTCGGCTTCGGTCTGCACGGGCGTGTCCCGCCAGCCACGGGGGATGGAGTGGAAGCCGATGTTGTCCCCGTTGGAGTCGGTGGTGAAGCGCACCATGTGCTCCATGGTGACCAGCCAGTTGTAGGAGATTGCGTCCTGCGACTTCGACGTGACCGAGTAGCGGCCCGGCAGCGGCGACTCAGCGTGCCCGCTGACCGGGTAGTTGTCCACCATGGCGCCGTCGGCGTCGATGAGCCAGACCCACTGGCTGCCTCGGTCATAGATGACATGGCGAGCGCCCGCGACCCCGACGTCGGGTGCGGCGTTGCCGCTGTGCCACAGGGTCTGTCCCAGCGGTGCGAGAACGGTCAGTGCGCCGTCATCGCCGAGCAGCAGCGAAGCGCCCGCTTCGCTGCGCGTGCCCGCAGTCCACAGCCGTGCGTCGTCCCCAGATGATGCCGCAGCCCCGAAATCGGGATGAGCGGTGTCGTAGAGGACGAGTTCGCCGTCGGCGCGCATCACCAGCAGCGGCATCGCCGAAGGGGCCGGCTCGGTCGACCACAGGACGCCGTAGCGACCCAGCCCGTCGTCAGTGGCACGCAGCACCAGCCGCCCGCCCCGCTCGGCCGTCAGCCGATACCAACCGTTCGGCGACATCGCCGACTGACCCGCAGACAGATACCCGCCAGGACCCAGCACGACGGTCGCGGCCGGCGTATGAGGGGATGGATCGGGCATGCCGTCGGCCTCGCTGCCGCTGCCTGCCAGCCACTCGGCATAGAAGTCGAGATGCCAGCGCCGAGGGAACTCTGCACTCGGACCGGCGACATCGCTGGCCGCAGACGCCGCACCGACAGGCAGCACCGCAAGCACCGCGGCTACGCCGAGCCCGGCGGCCATGCGCAGATGCGTCCTCGAAGCGAGCATGCACGACGAGAGTACGGCAACGGCGACGAACAGTGCAATGACAGCCGGCATGCAGCGCCGGCCCGTCGGCGCCGTGTCTGCCTACAGCGGCGATGGCATAGGGTTCGCTGGTCGATCGATTGCAGCGGGAGCGCGTGCGCCATGTCGATGAAGGGAATGGAAGACAGCGAGGTGCTGTCGTTCAATGAGCAGATCATCGCCGAGTTCCGGGCGAACGAGGGGCGCTGCGGCGGCAGGTTCGAGGGCAACCCGATGC
>NZ_JAPYOK010000112.1:0-19436 GCF_028283155.1 Candidatus Poriferisodalis multihospitum
GGCACCTCCACCAGATCGTCGGTTCGGCAAGCAGCCCGCATCACAGCGGACCCGACCCGACGACTGGTGGACGGTCGCCTATCGGCGCGGCCTCTAAAGGTCGCTGCCACGCATTTGGAATCATCCTCGACGGAGAAGCCTCCGGCAAAGGCGATCCAGCGCGGGGATCGCGCTACAACTCCTCGGTCCGCTACCAGCGCGCTCATCCCGACACGGCGTTCGTCATCGTCGTGTCGGTCGACGGGGACCTCAATCTGGTGCCCGATCTCCGTCCCCGAGTGAAACGATCGGAGGTCGCAGCAGCGGTCGACGCGTTCTGCAAAATCTGCTCACAGGAGCACCCGGACGGGGAGGACTACGCCGAGGCGCGTCAGCGCGTCGAAAACTACGCCTTCTACCTCGACGACGACCAATGCGAACGCGTCAAGCATGCCGACGAGAGGGAACAGAAGCGCAGACTTGCCGACAACGGCATTGCCACGAGCGCACTTGCTATTCGCCCGCACCCTGAAATGGATGATTCCTACTTCCTCTGACGCGGGTCTCATCGGCCGCACCGACTTCCTGCTCGCAGATGGACGGCGGCAGAATGCGGCCCCTGCTGCGACGACTCGCGGCCGCTTCTGCCCTTCGGTCTGGGATCGGATCGTTCAAGCACCAGCTCCAGACTCGAATGAGGTTCAGGGTCATGTCACGACGACGCAAGCGCAGGAGGCACCCGGCTGGGCGCGATACAAGCGGCGTGCGGGTCTCACTCAAGGCCGTCTACTTCTTCTTGCCGCTTGAATCGCCGTTGTCAATCCCTAACAAGTCGATCTTCCGGGGCCAAGAGAGACCGCCACCAGAGTCGGGTTTCGAGCAGCGATACTTGGGTGTCGACTGGGATGACTACGAGGGCTTGTCCGGCTGCCGGATCAGTTGTCGCTTCCACCACCTCGTCAGCAGCGAGATCGACGCATTCCAGCACGCTGCTCTTGAGGCTGTGCGCGTCGCGTTCCCCTCTACGCAGTTCGGCGACGATTCTTCGGGGCCGGCTTCCCAGCCGGTCACGGTGACTGTTGCGGAAGTTGCCGTAGCGCTGGATGGGGATTCCGACGGCGATCTGAGCAACGCACTCGATGAGGCGGTTGCACTGGTTGCTGATCTCCAGCGCGCCTACAGCGCGGTCGCCCGACAACCGATGCCGATCACGACCCGCTCGCGGCTACCGCTGCTGGTGCCATACGCGATTCGGACAGTGACACACGGAGAGAACGAGCCCCGCTGGCCCGCCGCTGACGACATCAACGTGATGTTCCCAAGAGAGCCCGCCGTTCATCGCCTATTGCCGCCTCCAAGCGCTGAACACCCGGCTCGCTTCTCTGGCAAGGAGTTGGTCGGTGCGCGCGCCCCAGTTCTCGACGGCCCGTTTCGCCACGTTTACGAGTCGTGGCGCAATGCGAACGTCGCGCTGGGGCAAGGCGACTATGCGGTCGCTGCGATCCTCACAGGCGTCACCTGCGAGCAGTCCATCAGGGCACTCTTGCTGTGTCTGTTGTGGGAAGACGAACTTGACCCTGCGAAAGGGGATTATGTAGGGTAGTTGACGGCATGGCGGTAGCCTGCGCTGATGCCCGCATCAGACGTATCGCTCGTCTCACGACTGCTTGCCGCCAGATCATTGCTGCGCGAAGCAGCCCGCCAGATGACCGACGACCAGATCGCGGAGCTAGACACCCGCATCCGGTTCCGCATCACTGCCGTGGACATCACCCTGCCGAACGGCTTGCATCCTGACAGCGAGCTGGCCGTCAGTCTGCTCGAATGCCTCGAACTCATCCAGAACGAACGACGGGACAGCAGCTAGGTCCACACCGCGCAGGTCCAAGCTCGGCCATGGCTCCGCGTCAGCAGTCATGCCGCGAGACTACCGCGCGCGACTGTTCCGGCTCCTCAGCAACGCCCGAGCGACCTGCTCGGGCGTCGCGTCCGGCGTGACCTGCCGGACCGGTGGGTAGATGCGGGACCGCTTCACCCGCTTGTCACGCTTCAGCTTGCTCATTGCTCGCTCCTAGCTCGCCGTAATCGGTCACGGTCGTAGTCCCTGCGGGAAGCCCCCAAGAGGCTCGCAGCTCGCTCATGGTGAGCCGGTTGCCCTTGCGGCTGTTGCAGGCTGCGCACAGCAGTTGCAGGTTCTCATCGCTGTCCAAGCCGCCCTTCGAGCGTGGAGTGACGTGATCGAGGTGGAAGTCGTCGTGCCATTTCGCCCGGTCGCATCCGGGGCACGGCCGACGTTCGCCGCTGCCGAGCGCAGCCCACAGGATCGCGCGTATCCGCGGTGAACGCGTCGGACGGTCCGGGTCTGTGCGCTGGGGGGCTGGGGAGGCAGGTGAACGGTGGGAAGCCCTTCGCGCATCCCCTGAAGATCGACATTGTGGACCGCGGCGTCTGACTCGTCTTGCAGACGCTTGAGCGTGATCCCTACAGCGGTCTCGTCTATGTCGATCCCCACCCACTGACGCTCAAGCCGTTCGGCTGCGACCATCGCCGTGGCGCACCCGCAGAACGGATCGAGCACCACGTCGCCGGGGTTGGAGCTGGCCTTGATGATGCGCTCCAGCAGCGCAAGCGGCTTCTGCGTCGGCCACCCGGTTTTCTCCTGCGAGAAGCTCTTGATCATGATGCTGTCGAGCACGTCGCCGCGATGACAGTTCCAAGTGTCTTCGATGGGGAAGCCCTTGCCGGTGGGTTTCTTGCCGTCTCGGCGCACATAGTCGTCGGGGTACGGCAGATATTCCTTGTTGAACTTCGCGGTAGCTGACGGGTCGCGGACGTAGTACAGGATCGTGTCGTGGTTGCGAATCCAGCCGCGCTTCTGCGTCTTGAAGCCGCTGACCCAGCCGATGCGCCAGATGATCTCAGAGCGGAAGTTGCGCTGGCCGAACACACAGTCGAGTATCTGCTTGAGGTAGTGGACTGCGGTCGGATCGCAGTGCAGGTACAGGCTGCCGTCTGCCCTAAGGACGCGATGGCACTCTTGGAGCCGCAGAGCCATGAACGAGAGGTACGCCTGCATCGACTCTCCGTGACTGAGACCCGCGCCGACGACAGTGTGATGCATCGCAGGGTCGGCGGCCTCTTGGAGTTCCGCCCATTCGGCCTTGACGCCGTTCATAGTCCAGGTGTCATCGAACTGGGCACCTGCGGCATCGGAACCGAGCGGAGCGTTGTAGAGCCGGTTGGAGTTGAACGGCGGATCGAGGTAGACGAGATCGACCGTCTCGCTGTTCATGCCCCGCAGAACGCGCAGGTTGTCGTCGATCCACAGCGTGCGGTTCTTCCAGTTCGGAGCTACCACGGCTCGCCGTCCGGGATCGCCACGGCACGGGTGACGCCGTTGGCAACGAGGTCGGCGTAGCGGATGCGCTGCCCGACCAAGCTGCGGACGGTTGCACGCATCTGGTCGATGGTGTCCGAGTTGCGGAAGTTGTGCCGACCGGCGAACTCGTTGACGTACCGGTGGAGGTGCTGCGGGCTGAAGTGGTGATAGGTGCCCTGATAGCCGCGCTTGAGCATCGCCCAGAAGCTCTCGATGCCGTTCGTGTGGGCTTGGCCGCGCACGTACTCGCCCACGCTGTGAGCGACCGTCTCATGGTCCCGTTCGATGCCGAGATAGGCACGGTTCCCGTCTGTGAACACCTGCGCGCTCGGCGTTGACGCTTCCTCAGCGAACGGCACCAGCGTGTCAGCGTCGGTGCTGGCCACCACCCGAGCGGTGACCTGATTGGTGGCGCGGTCCTTCGCGCCGATGACAGCAGTCTTGTCGGTGCCGCCCCTGCCGGTGATACGGCGTTCGCGGTCCGCCACGTGCATGTTCTTGGCCTTGCCGCCGATGAACGTCTCATCGACCTCCACGGGGCCGTCAAAGGGGCCAAGCTCGACTTCTGCCCATGCTTCGCGGATGCGGTGCAGCATGAACCACGCTGTCTTCTGGGTTACGCCGAGGTCGCGGTGCAGCTTCATGCTGGACACGCCTTTGAGGTTCGTGAGTTCCAGGTAGATCGCGAACACCCACTTGCGAAGCGGAACGTTGGACGCTTCCAGCGCGGTGCCGGTCTTGACGGAGAAGTACTTGCGGCAGTCACGGCAGCGGTACGGCATCGTCTTGTGCTTCGCCTCGTGAGTGTTGGTGCTGCCGCAGTGTCCGCAGCAACGCTGCCCGGTCCACACCTGCGCCTCGAACCACGTCCGAGCCGATTGCTCGTCGGGAAACATCTCGGTGAGTTCGATCAGCGTGATGCCCTTGCGGTGGTGCTTGCCGGGGGCTTTGGTGTCGGTTGCCATGCCATCATTATATCGACTGATACACAGATTGGCAACTATCCTACATAATCCCCCTGCGAAAGCGTTTCAGGTGCTCTATGAGCGCAACGGCAATACTCGCAACGCGAACACTCTGCTGGCGGCGATCATCGACCGGCTCTCCATTTCTCGGGAGATCGACCTCGCGGCGCAAGAGATGGCTGTGGGCGTGCTCGATTTGCGCAACAGGGTCTTGCACCGTGCCCACCAGCCCACCCGCAACGAGGTGCAAGAGGCGTCTGATCACTGCACTCAATTTGCTGAGTGGACACGCATCGCGGTGCTCAGTCGGCTCGACCGCTACGCAGTCACCGCTGCCATGACGGTCTCGAAACCGGACATCGACGAAGAAGCAGCTTCCCGCCTGGACAAAGCACTCGCCTCAAACCTGTGGCCCACCCGTCCTCACGACAACGTGCGTCACTACCAGATCGAGATCGACCGGCATCAGCCCGGAAACGAGGACAAGCGCCTCGGCAAGGTCGATCACTTGCCGAGCGGGGACTGGGCCATGATGTCGCTGTCCTATCCCAATGGGGAGGTCCGCTGGGTCGGTGTCGAAGAGCGAAACTGGCTCGCCTTCCTCGCTCGACCACCTCGCGATCTGCCCGCGCGGGCCCGGAAGCACTTGCGAGAGAGCATCAAGCAGGCTCAAGTTGAGAACGCCGAACACGGCGACAAGCCGATCGTTGTCTACCGATGGAACGATCTCCAGCCTTTGCCCCAATCGGCGACGCCGCGTCTGCACTCATGGTTCGACCTCGGCCCGCTCCTCCGAGCCGAGCGCTACGCGCGCTGCCCCACACCCTTCATTCCGGCCGACTAGCTGTGCTGCTGACCTAGACCATCTGCACTCGGGGTTCGCGTTCGACGATGTGTTCGACTCGGTGGATGATCCTGTGCAGCTTGTTGAGCTTGCAGTTCTCGCCCCAGCAGGCTGCGCGTCGTTCCAGCATGAAGGCAACTGCGCAGAGGGCGAGGTGCAGGAACTCGAGAAAGCTGAAGTAGTCGATGGACGGACGCTTGGTGTCCCAGTTCCAAGTGCCGATGATCGCGAGTGCTTCGGAATGGGCGACGCCGCTCATGCGGTGGTACGCATCAAGTCCCTGCGGCAGGTCCATCTCGTCGCAGAGCATCTCTCGAACGCGCTGAGAAGCCGAAGGGACACGACTCGGCTCCCGGCTGGCGTGCCCGTCTGCCTTCTGATGTTCCGCGTGGATGCTCTGGATGGCTCGCTCGATGTTGTGCTGGTAGACCAACGCTCGGTTCTTCGCGGAGGTTATGTCCGAGCGGAAGTCGTCGCCCCAGAACCCGGTTGCATCAGATTCCATCGCTTCGAGGGACTTCAATCTGCGGCGAAGAGGCTCCGCGGCGAGCCGCAACCCTCTCAGCAGACGCTCCTCCGGTCGCGCCGCGGGGTCGAATACCCAGGTCGCGAATGCGCAAGCCTCGATGGTCGCCCGGCACATCACATAGAGCGAATAGGCACTACGAGTGCCCGTCGTAGTCCGAAGCCCGACGAAATAGTCATGAACCGCGTACACGCGCAGCCGCGCCTCGGATTCGACCACTTCGACTGCGCTGCCCGGGCCGGCCTGCGTGGCAGCGCCTGGGTACGTCCGTGTGTCGCTCCATGGCGAGCGATGGGCTGGCGCTTTCGACTCCAAGAGCCAAATGTCAGGGTCACCGTGGGCTTCGCGCATTCGCAGCCCGATCTCCCAGCGACGCAGCATCACGTGAGCGCGCCTCAGTGCGCCCTTGGACTTGACAGGCGTCATCCGCACGGGCTTGTCCATCGGGCTGTTGAGGGACGCCTCGTCCCGGCGTGCTCGCGCGAGGTCGAATGTGCCGCAGAGATGAGCATCGACACCTGGCGCTCATGCGAGATGCGCCCACATGTTCGAAGCAACAGTGTTTCCGCGGCCGGTCTCACGTTGTCGGGGTTGAGACTGACTCGTCGTCCCCTTGGGAATCGCCGATCCATGCCCGGAGGTTGCCGAGGAGCGTCGCTGCGCTTCTGTAGAACTGCTGCATCGTGGCGATCCGGTCCTCAGTGACTCCGAGGCGGTGGAGCCGTTCTTCGTGTTTTCGGCTGCGCAAGTGCGAGCTGAGGCTACGAACCTCGTTGAGATTGCGAAGGAAGCGGATGTCGTTCTCGACTGATGGGTAGTCGAGTTCGCAGAGCCAACGCTCAAGAAGCGAAATCGACTTCATGTCTTTCGTGTCGCCAGCCAGCTCTGGTGGCAATTGCTTGGCATTGAGTGCTTCAACCAAGGCGAGATGCAGGTCCTTGATGAGATCCTCGAACTCCTTGTCAGTGTCGTTGAGAGGCGTGCGCAACCGGTCGAGCGCTGCCGCGTTCGGGCCTTCCAGTTCGCACAGCAGGTCCCAGTCGAACCGTTCCTGCCATGCGTCGCGGAACTTGCTGTACTCCTGCCTGAAGACGAACACGGGCGATTCGGCGTCCGCCCATTGGCCCATGAGCTGGCGCCTGATCGCGGTCTGGCTGCCCATCCTCGGCAGTACGACGTTGTGGGCCTTCCAGTGGTCGCGCTCAGTGGAAGGGATGTCCCGTCCGAGATCGCCGAGCCAGACCATCACGAAGCCGTCCGCGTTGTCGTTGTCGATGCGCACGCACCACAAGCCACCGCACCACAAGTGGCCGTCAGTTACTTCGTACTTGTCCGTGTCCGCGTAGTACTTCTGCAGGACTCCGCAGCGGAACCAAACCGGTGTCAGATAATTCGGCGCGTCCGGATTCGCGCCGAAGAAGTTGCCGAGCCGGCTCGGATCGCATGTGAATCTGACCTGCCTGCCGACATCGTCCTCGCCGATCGTGAACTCCTGATACTCCTCGACGTCCTCCTCGTCCCAGGGCCAGATTCCCGAGAGCTCTTGTGGAGGCGCCGGAATCACCAACTTGCCGCGCATCATTGACAGCGTCTGGTCTCCCATACCCCACTCACGACCGTGGTTACACCACCAGCGAAGCCGGTAGTTCGGGCCGCGCCTCTCGCAGGGACTGTCGCCAAACTCATCGGCGAACGCCGCGGTGTGATCTCCTGGATGGAAGACGCACGAGTCAATGAAGCGCACGAGGTCCAACTGTCGAGCGGCCAGATACTGCTTCAGATACTTGGTGCGAATCCTCACGCTCGATTCGGACACCTCCGCTGCGGGTTCAAGCGAGCCGTCGCGAATCAGCTTGTGGAACTTCGTGTGATCGCTGTTAGGCCGCAAATCAAGCATGTGACGGAACTCCTCCACGATCTCCGGCAGGATGTCGGGCCCGATGCCTGAGTTGGAGCGCGCGAACACGATCGGCAGCGCGTCGTCGTGAGCGCAGCAGTGACGGGCATACTCGACGCGGTCGCCGCTCCGCCAGAACCCCGGCATTCCATCGCCGACGTGTCCTTCCCAGTCCTCACGAGCGAGCACCTCTGAGCGATGCATCGAAGGCATCAAGACAGCGTGGAGGAGCCGTCCGTCGACGGCGCCCTCGGATAGGTACACGTCGGTCCAGTAGCTGTCCATCGCAAGGAAGTCCTGAACCTGAGCCTCCTGCTTCAGCGATTCCGGAAATGGCGTACTGCTCATATGTCCTGTCTCACCTCTGAGTCTTCAGTGGGCGGGAATGTCCGCAATCTTCGCTGAGGGGTGTGACTCCCGTGGCCTTGAGGGCGCTTAGCCAACGCCGAATCCAACTCGAGGTGCGGTGAGCCCCGTGCCCTGTTTGCGACGATGCCGATCGGGGACTGGGCGGCTGGCCGAGCCTGTCCCCGCCACAGCGTGGTCCTTGGCCTCTCGAGAAAACCGTGCCTACCTGCTCGGGCTGCGACGGTACGGTCCGCGCGCAGCTCGGGTCGAGCTCGCATAGGAGAGCGCCCGCCCGGCGGTGCTCGCAGCGGCGCGGCCTGAGAAGGCGTAACCCCGGCCGTTTGCCGAAGCAGGGACGGTTCCGGTGTCAAGCACCGCATACAGAGACTGCATGTGCTCCGCAGTCAGTCGGCGAACAACTGGCTGAGCGGGTAGGTGAACCCCGGCGGCACTGAACCGCCGTCGAGGCTGTCGGCCTCGGTGAGCGACTCCACGGCTTCGGTGCCGACGCTGCGGATGTCGACTGTCTTCGAGCCCGGATGCACCACCCACACCAGCCGCACGCCGAAGCCGAGCCACATCGCAGCACGTTCTGCGAGCTCGCCGAGCCGATCGTTCGGCGACGCCACCTCGACCACGAGGTCAGGCACCACTTCGGCATATCCGTCGGACACTTGCCCGGGCGGCAGTCGCGCCGTCGCGGTAAAGGCGAGGTCCGGTTCGCGCACCGTGTCGGGATCGTGCTCAAGCAAGATGCCGGAATCAGTGCCGACGACGGTGCCGAGGCCGTGAGCCTCGGCATGGTCGAGCAGCCGTGCGCCCAGCCGCAGAGCGAGCTTCCCGTGCAGCTGTCCGGCTGACATGGTCTCGCAGAACACTCCCCTGACCAACTCGCCACGCACGCCCTGAGCGTCGAGGCGCAGCAGGTCCTCGGCGGTGAGCAACGTAGCCGGAAAGGTTGGTGTGACAATTGCCATTTATTTTCAATAGCTTTCGTTATATTGAATGACAGCTGCAGCCTGAGTGCGGGGGTGCCGTCTCAGCATTCTCTCACCCGGTGAGACGACGAGGAAAACGAATTCCCCGAGGCTTGTAGTGGCGCACCGGGTTCGCGGTGATTGATGAGCGAACCCCGGCGAGGGTCAGGCTGGGGCCAGGCGCAGATCCAGGCGCTTGAGGCCTCGCAGCCTGAAGCTCGGGTGGTACTCGAAGGTATTGGCGGCGTCCAGCTCGAACGACGACAGGCGACGGGCGAGCTCCTCGAGCACCACTTTGCCTTCGAGGCGTGACAGGGCCGCGCCGACGCAGAAGTGGATGCCCCGGCCGAACGCCAGGTGATTGGTGGCCCCGTCGCGCTCGAGGCAGAAGGACAGCGGCTCGCCGAACATGTCGGGGTCGCGGACCACCTCGACCGCGGGGTCGAACAGCCCGAAATCGTCAAGGTCAACCATGGGATGATCCTCTCGTCAGGTGCCCGACAGCGCTGCAACCACTGGCGCGAACTCCGCCATGTTCGCGCCACGGACGGTCACGTAGCTGATGCCGTAGGTGTCACGGCGCTGCTGCAAGGTCTCGCAGATCTCCGAGACCGAGCCGATGAGCGCATGCGGGTGGCGTGCCAGGTCTTTCCACTCCGCAGCAGTATCGGCGCTGAAGGCCTGGACCCTGAATCGAAACGGTCGGCTCACGGGGACACCTCCGATAGTCCGGCTAACTCTCAGTGGATTCGGACCGAGCGCTCAGGAATCTGTCAGCTTGGCGCGTCCGGCCGCCGCGGCGAGCGGCAGCAGCACCAACTCGTGGGCGAATTCCAGCACTCGCACCGCGATGGCGAAGGCCGCGGCGTCGCCGACCCCGAATCGCTCGGCCAGCAGGGCCGCAACCACCACCTCGCGCACGCCGAGCCCCGCCGGCGTGATGCCGACCATGCCCATGACGATGCCTGCCGCTGTTGCCCCGGCAATCAGCCAGATGTCGTCGACTCCGGCGGCAAGCAGCGCACCGGCCAGCAATACCGACGCCATAAGGCGCTGCGCCACCGCCAGTCCGTAGATGAACACCGCTCGCCACACGGCTGCCCGTTCGGCGTTGAGCGCGTCGGTCTGCATCCGCCCCGACAGCCACCGCAGCACGACCACCCGCCGCATCAACCCGTCGATACGGCGCCACCAGCCCCCGGCGCCCGCCAGTGTCCACGGCAGTGTCACCAGGCCGGCGACCGCGCCGACGCCGATGACGATGCGGGCGAGCCATCCCCCTGCAGTGCCCAGCCAGTCGGCTGGTGCCCACAGCGCCGCGAAGACTGCCGACCAGCCGACCAGCGTGGCGGTCTCCACAACTACCGACGCCCCTGCGGCAGCCCGGTTCACGCCCAGCGGGGCAGCCAGGCCGGCCCGGGCGACCACTGGCACCAGCCCGCTCGGCAGGTAACGCGTTGCCTGGGACAGCATCCAGATGCGCAGCGCCGGGCCTTGCGCCAGCGGCGTGCCATAGCCGCCGATGAGCTCACGCCATCCGAGCGCCAGGCACCACGTGGCGATCATCGACACGAATACGGCGGCCGCCAGTCCGACAGCATCGACTTGCAGGTCGATCCGGCGCAGGTCGTCCCAGTAGCGAACCGCCAGCCAGACGATCATCGCTGCGGTCGCCAGCCCGAGCGCCCACCTCAGGGCGGCGCCGGCTCGCCGCCGTTCGCCGATGCTGCCATTCGATGCGGTCACGACTGCACGCTCATGATGCTGCGCATCAGCCGTGTCCGGCGTCCCCGGCACATCTGGCGCCCAGCCGGCATCCCGCTGAGCGTACCGGGGTGCCCGCAAGCCACCCGGAGCGTCGACGGCACGGCTCGAAGCAGGACCGCTGCGAGACTGGGCGAGTGCGTGTGGCGCTGGTTGCACCGGGGTTTCCGACGTCGCTGGACGATCACCACAAACCCTTCCTGCTCGATCACGCGCGAGCGCTGGCCGGTGCGGGTGCCGAAGTGACGGTGGTGTGCCCCGCTCACCCCGATGCGCCGCGCCGCCACGTGGTGGGCGGCATCGAGGTGCACAGGGTGCGATTCGCCCCCCGACGGATCGAAGCACGGGTAGCGCTAGGCGAGAGCTACCGGGTGTTCTCCGGACTGTCGGCGCTGTGGGTCGTCCCGATGATCGCGCAACTCGCCTTGGCCGCATCCCGCCACCCACGTCGCCGTTCGGGTGAAGGCACAGTGATACACGGCCACTGGTGGTTTCCCTGCGGACTCGTGGCCGTTGCTGCCGCTGCCCTTGCGGGACGGCGGACGGCCAGCGTGGTGCACATCCACGGCTCCGACGCCGCGGTCACCACCAATGCCATCCACCGATGGCTGGCACGCCGAGTATTGCGCCGCGCAAGCGCCGTGGTGACCGTCTCCGAGGACCTGCAGGATTGGGCCTCGTCGCTCGTGCGACGATCCCACGGCCCGCATCCCCCGCCGAGTGCCGAGCCGAGTGGGCGCACTGGCGGACCACTGCTGGCGGTCGCGTCGATGCCCGTGGGTGCCGACCGGCTCGGAACGCCAACGCCGGCACCCGCGGACGGTCCGGTGATCAGCATCGGACGCCTCATGGCCGAGAAGGGGTTCGACGTACTCATCGAAGCCGTGGCGCTCATGCCGCCAGCCGCACAACCCGAGCTGGTCATCGTCGGTGACGGCCCCGACCTGACGCTGCTCGAAGCGCTGGCACTCCGGCGCGGCGTCAGCGCGGAGTTCGCTGGCGCCGTGCCCCCCAACGAGATCGGCGAGTGGTACCGGCGGGCCCGTCTGGTGTGCGTGCCGAGCCGGCGGGAAGGCTTCGGCATGATCACTGCGGAGGCTCTCGCTGCAGGCCGACCCGTGGTCGCCACCGCCGTGGGCGCCGCACCCCACTTCATCACCGAAGGCACCAACGGCTTCCTAGCACCCCCCGACAGCGCTGACGCTCTGGCGGCGGTGCTCACCAAGGCGCTGCAAACAGAGCTCGCTGCCTCGGCCTCGACAACAGCCGTGACGCTGGCACCGTTCGGCGCCGAGGCCCACGCTGCAGCCCTGATGGAGATCTATGGGCAGATCGTGCAGCCGTAACTACAGCTCCGCGACGATCTCGGCCATGAGCTCGCCGGCTTCGGTGGGGTTCAGACCCACCCGCACGCCAGCATCGCGCAGCGCATCCATCTTGGCCGCAGCAGTGCCCTTGCCGCCCGAGACGATGGCGCCAGCGTGGCCCATCTTCTTGCCTGGAGGCGCGGTCACCCCGGCGATGTAGCTCGACACCGGCTTGGACATGTTGTCCTTGATGAACGCGGCGGCCTCTTCCTCGGCTGAACCGCCGATCTCGCCGATCATCATCACGGCCTTGGTGTCGGGATCGGCTTCGAACGCTTCGAGGCAATCGATGAACGAGGTGCCCGGCACGGGATCGCCGCCGATGCCCACGCACGTCGTGACGCCGATGTCCTTCTGCTGCAGCTCGTACAGCGCCTGGTAGGTCAGCGTGCCCGAACGGCTGACGATGCCCACCGGGCCGCCCGGCTTGGCGATGTGGCCCGCGGTGATGCCGATGTTGCACTCTCCCGGCGTGATGATGCCCGGGCAGTTCGGCCCCAGCAGCCGGACATGCGGGTAATCGCGCTTGAGCATGTTGAAGAAGCGGGCCTCGTCGTGAGCCGGCACGCCCTCGGTGATGCAGGCCACGAATTCGATGCCCGCCTCGGCGGCGTCCATCACGGCGGAGAACACGCCCGGCGCGGGGATGAAGATGCAGGAGGCGTTGGCGCCGGTGGCTGCGACCACTTCGGTGCAGTTGGCGAACACCGGCACGCCTTCCACGTCGGTGCCGGCCTTGCGGGGGTTGGTTCCCGCCACCACGTTGGTGCCGTAGTCGCGGTTCAGCATGCCGTAGTAGCGGCCTTGCGAACCCGTGAGGCCCTGGTAGACGACCTTGGTGTCTTTGTTGACAAAAATGCTCACGTCACGCTCCTGTCGCGGCCGTGATGACCGCATCACGATCTTCTGAACGAATTGCCCTTCGGGGGATGCTCATGTCCTGAGGCTCCCGTTCAGCTCGCAGCCGCGGCCATCGCGACGGCTCGACGGGCGGCGTCGAGCATGGTCGGTTCCATCACCAGCTTCTCGTTGAGGTGAGGGGCGAGGATCTCGCGTCCCTCCGCGGCGTTGGTGCCGTCGAGGCGCAGCACGATCGGCGCCTCGATGTCAACCGCATCGAGCGCCCCGATGATGCCGTTGGCAACCTCCTCGCCGCGGGTGATGCCGCCGAAGATGTTGATGAAGATGGCCCGCACGTCGGGGTCGTTGTTGATGACCTCCAGCGCATTGGCCATCACCTGGGCGTTGGCGCCACCGCCGATGTCCAGGAAGTTGGCCGGCTTGCCGCCCACCTGGTTCACCACATCGACCGTGCTCATGGCCAGCCCGGCGCCGTTGGCGATCACGCCGACGCTGCCGGCGAGGCCCACGTACTGCAGGCCCTTGGCGTGGGCGGCCTCCTCGCGCTCGTCACGCGGCTGGGTTTCGTCGTACTGCGCGTAGTCCTCGTGGCGGAAGACGGCGTTGGCGTCGAGCGTGACCTTGGCGTCGAGCACGTGCACCCGGCCCTCGGGCGTCAGGATCAGCGGGTTGATCTCGACAAGATCGGCGTCGCCCTCGGTATAGGCCACGTACAGCTTGCGCAGGATCTCGACGGCCTGATCGGTGGCGGCCGGGTTGAGGTTCGCCCCCTCCACCCACGCCCGGGCGGCCCCTTCGGTGAGTCCCTCGGCGGGGTCCACCAGCACTTTGCTGATGGCGTCGGGATTCTCGGCCGCAACGGTCTCGATCTCGACGCCGCCCTCGGCCGAGAGCATCCCGAGATGCTTCTTGGCCGAGCGGTCCAACGTGAAGCTGGCGTAGTACTCCTCGGAGATGTCCGAGGCCTTCTCGATCCAGAGCCGACGCACGATGTGGCCGTTGATGTCGAGTCCGAGGATGTTGCCGGCGTGGGTCCGCACGTCGTCGACGGTGGCGGCGAACTTGACGCCTCCCGCCTTGCCGCGCCCGCCGGTGTGCACCTGCGCCTTCACCATCACCGGCGTGCCCAAACGCTGCGCGGCGGCCACTGCTTCGTCGACGCTGAAGGCGACTTCGCCGTCGGATACCGGCATGCCGTAGCCCTTGAAGAACTGCTTGCCCTGATATTCGAAGAGATCCACGGCGGGGAGCATAGGAGCGCAGCCCTGCCGCCCGCTGTGAAGGCTCTTGGGAGCCCCAGCCCTCTAGGAGCGAACGCGGCGGAGGTTGGCGAAGCTGGCGACGAGGGTCTTGTTGCCGATGTCGGCGAAGTGGACGGTGACCTCCCAGTCGTCGCCGTCAGGCCGTACGTCCTGCACGACGCCAGCGCCGAAGCGGTCATGCAGCACGTCGTCGCCCACGCCGTAGCCGAGGTCGGCTGAGGGGGCGGGCCTGGGCTCGCCCAACCGGGCGGCAACCCGGCGGCGGGCCTCCTCCCGGCGCGATTCGCGGCCCTTTGCCGCGCTGTCGTCGTGGCGGGCGGGATCGCTGCGGGGCTGGCTCCGGGCGGCCGTCTCCGACTCGTCGAGCTGGCTGTACTCGCTGAGCTCGCTGGCCCGGCGATTGGCGCCCCAGTCGCTGGTGACGGGTCGCCACGAGCTGCCGAGGCGCTGGGTGTCGTCGGAGCGGTCGTCCAGCATGTCAGCGGGGATCTCGTCGATGAAACGGCTGGGCGGGTTGTAGCTGGTCTGGCCGTGCAGCATCCGGCTCCATGAGTGGGTCAGGTAGAGCTGCCTGCGGGCCCGGGTGATGCCGACGTACGCCAGACGGCGCTCTTCCTCCAGCTCGTAGGGATCAGTCATCGAGCGGTGATGCGGGAAGATGCCGTCTTCCATGCCCGTCACGAACACGATGTCGAACTCGAGCCCCTTGGCGGAATGCAGCGTCATCAGCGAGACCTGGGAGGCATCGGTCATCTCGTCCACATCGCTGACCAGCGATACCTGCTCGAGGAACTCATCGCACGACTCGAACTCGGCAGCGGCGCCGGCGAGTTCTTCGAGGTGCTCCAGCCGCCCGTCGGATTCGACGGTGCCCTCGTCGTGCAGCGCCTGGATGTAGCCCGATTCGTTCAGCACCACTTCGAGCACAGCGGCGGGTCCCTCGTCGATGCGGGCCCGGGCACGGCTCATCAGCTCGCGGAACTGCAGCAGGCCGCCGCGGGCGGTGCCGCGCACGCCCAGCGATTCGACACGCTCGATCACGTCGGCCAGCGATGTGTCGCCCCGCGCTGCCGCATCGTCCAGCTTGGCGACCGTGCGGTCGCCGATGCCGCGGGCGGGCAGATTCACGACCCGCTTGAGCGACACCTCGTCGGACGGGTTGACCGCAGCCCGCAAGTAGGCCAGTGCATCCTTGATCTCGCGCCGGTCATAGAAGCGGGTGCCGCCGATGATCTGGTACGGCACGTCGTTGGCGACAAGCTCTTCCTCGATCACGCGCGACTGGGCGTTGGACCGGTAGAAGACTGCAGCGTCGGACCAGTCCATCCGGCCATCGCCGTGCAGGCGGCGCAACTCCGCGCAGACGTAGTGCGCCTCGTCTTCCTCATTGGTGCCGCGGTAGCGGATCGGCTTGGCACCGCCGGACTGATCGGTCCAGAGGTTCTTCGGCGGCCGTCCGAAGTTGTTGCGGATCACCGAGTTGGCGGCGTCGAGGATCGACTGGCTGGAGCGGTAGTTCTGATCGAGCACGTAGGTCGAGGCATTGTCGAAGGTGGCGCCGAACTCCAGGATGTTGGTGATGTCGGCGCCCCGGAACGCGTAGATCGACTGGTCGGAGTCGCCTACGACGAAGACGTTCTGGGCGGGCCCGCTCAGCAGCCCGATCAGCCGCACCTGCGCCAGATTCGTGTCTTGGTACTCGTCGACCAAGATGTGCTCGAAGCGCTGCCGGTAATGCTCGGCCACCTCGTCATGAGCACTGAGCAATTCCACGCCCAGCATCAACAGGTCATCGAAGTCCATGGCGCCGGCGCGCCGCAGCCGCTTCTGGTACTCGGAGTAGACGCGAGCCACTTCACGGTTGAACGGCCCGCCGCCGTCGGGCGACTCGGCCCGCTCCGCAGCCTGCGGCGGCGTGGTGAGCTGGTTCTTCAGCGTCGAGATCGCCGCATGCACGGCGCGCTCGTTGAACCGCTTGGCATCGAGATCGAGGTCTCGCACCACGTAGCGGGTGAGCCGCCGCGAGTCGGCCTGGTCGTAGATGCTGAACGTGCCCGGGTAGCCGAGCACATCGGCGTGACTGCGCAGGATGCGGGCGCAGGCACTGTGGAAGGTGGAGATCCACATCCGCTGCGCCACGGGACCGACGAGGCTGCCGATGCGCTCGCGCATCTCCCCCGCCGCCTTGTTGGTGAACGTGATGGCCAGCAGGCCGAACGGGCTGACCTGCCGGTGCGCCAGCAGGTGCGCGATGCGATGGCTGAGCACGCGCGTCTTGCCCGAGCCGGCCCCGGCCACCACCAGCGCCGGGCCATCGCCGTGCAGCACAGCGGCCCGCTGGCCCGCGTTCAGCGGCGCCAGGATCGGATCGCTGCTCAGATCGTCATTCACGGGCGGCCATGCGCGGGAGTCGGCTATGTCGTGTAGTCGGCGTTGATGCGGACGTACTGGTCGGTGAGGTCGCAGCCGTACACAGTGAACGAGCCGGCTGTGCCATCGGAACGAACGCCCAGGTCCACCGAGATCAGCACCTCGTCCGACGCCAGGTACGCCTCGAGCTCGGCAAGGGCTTCGGCCGTCGCGGGCGTGGGGTACACCTCTTGGTCGCCGAAGCGGATCCTGACGCGATCAGGATCGATGTCGGTCTCGTCGCTGCACTTGCCGATCGCCATCGCAACCCGGCCCCAGTTGGGATCGCGGCCATGCACGGCCGTCTTGACGAGCGGCGAGTTCACGATGACCTTGGCGACCCGCTTGGCTTGTGCGTCGTCACGGGCGCCATTCGCCGTCACCACGATCAGGGTCTCCGCTCCCTCGCCGTCGAACGCAAGCTGACGGGTCAGGTCCAGGCTGACTGCGCCGAGCGCGGTCTCCAATTCGGCCTCGTCGACCGGCCCGGCAGCGCCATTCGCCAGCATCACCACCATGTCGCTGGTGGATGTGTCGGTGTCGACACTGAGCGCGTTGAAGGTCACGTCGCAGACCCGGCGCAGCATGGCGTCGAGCCGGTCGGGAGCGATCTCGGCGTCGGTGGTGATCACCGAGATCATCGTGGCCATGTCGGGCTCGATCATCCCCGAGCCCTTCGCGATGCCCACCACCGTGGCGGCACCTGCTGAGGCGCTCGCCGTCTTGGGATGCGTGTCGGTGGTCATGATCGCCGTCGCGGCGGCAACGGCATCGTTGCTGTCGAGCGCTGGTCCGGGGCCTGCGATCAACCGGTCGAAGTACGTGTCGATCTTGCCTTCGGGGTAGGGCACGCCGATCAAGCCGGTGGAGCCGACCAACACTTGGCCGGGCTCGCAACCCACCAGCTCGGCGACCCGATTCGCGAGGTTCGCTGCGTCTCGCTCACCCTGCGCGCCAGTTGCCACGTTGGAGTTCTTGGATATGACCACCACGGCCTGCACTCGCCCGTCGGCAATGTTGGCCTGACTGCGACGCACACTGGCCCCCGAGAACAGACTCTTGGTGAACACACCGGCTGCAGCCGCCACCCGATCAGCTGCCAGCACCATCACATCGTCGGTGCCGTCCTTTATGCCGATGTTGCCCACATGGCAGGCGAACCCCGCCGGCAGGTCCACCGATGCAGCCGCATTCGCGGCCCCTGCTGAGTTCATGATCAGCCCTTGTCACACGCTTTCCGCGGCCTGGCCGCGGCTGTGGGGCCAAGGTAGTTGCGGCTGTGCTGTGAACCTCCGCCTATTTCCATGGGTCTATTCCCATTCGGCTATTCCCATTCGGCTATTCCCATTCGATGGTGCCGGGGGGCTTGGAGGTGATGTCGTAGACGACCCGGTTGACGCCGGGCACTTCGTTGACGATCCGCGACGAGATCAACTCGAGCAGGTCGTGGGGCAGGCGGGCCCAGTCGGCAGTCATCGCATCCTCGCTGGTGACGGCGCGCACGATGATCGGGCGGGCGTAGGTGCGCTCGTCGCCCATCACTCCGACGCTGCGGATGTCTGCCAGCACTGCGAATCCCTGCCAGACCTCGCCGTCGAGGCCAGCCTTCGTGATCTCGTCGCGCACGATGACATCGGCCGCTCGCACCGTCTCGACGGCTTCGGGCGTGACCTCGCCCACGATCCGGACACCCAGGCCCGGCCCGGGGAACGGCTGGCGCTGCACGATCTCGGCCGGCAGGCCCAGCTCGGTGCCGACGGCCCGCACCTCGTCCTTGAACAGATTCCGCAGCGGCTCCACCAGCTCGAAGGTCATGTCTTCTGGCAGCCCGCCCACGTTGTGGTGGCTCTTGATCTTCGCCGCGGTGGGCGAGCCCGATTCGATCACGTCGGGGTACAGCGTGCCCTGCACCAGGAAGCGGGCGTCGGTGATGCCGCCGGCAGCGCGCTCGAAGATGCGCACGAACTTCTCGCCGATGATCTTGCGCTTGTCCTCGGGGTCGGTCACGCCGGCCAGTGCCTCGAAGAACTCGTCGGCAGCCCGTTCATGGATCAGCTCGATGCCCTGCGTGCGTCGGAACGTGTCGGTGACCTGCTCGCCCTCGCCGGCACGCATGAGCCCCGTGTCCACGAACACGCAGGTGAGCTGGCTGCCGATCGCTCGCTGTGTCAGCGCGGCGGCCACGGCGCTGTCCACCCCGCCCGAGAGTCCGCAGATGGCACGTGCGCTGCCCACCTGCGCTCGGATGGCCTCGACGCTCTCGGTGATGACGTTGGCCATCGTCCACTCGGAGTTGATCCCGCAGATGCCGTGGAGGAACCGCTCGAGCTGTGCTTGGCCGCTCGGCGTGTGCGCGACTTCGGGGTGGTGCTGCACCCCGTAGAAGCGGCGCTGCGGGTCTTCGATGACAGCAGCAGGACTGTCGGCAGTGGACGCTGTGACGGCGAATCCGTCGGGCGGCTCGACCACAGCGTCGAAGTGCGACATCCACACGGGCTCGGTGGAGCCGACGCCGATGCCGGGTTCGCCGAGCAGTTCGGAGGGCACTCCGGCGTGCGTCATCGTGGTGCGCCCGTACTCGCCGCGGCCGCTGCGACCGACTTGCCCGCCCAGGTCGCGAGACAGCAGTTGGTGCCCGTAGCAGATGCCCAGGATCGGCACGCCGAGCTCGTATACGCCGGGGTCGATGCCCGGGGCACCGTCAACGTGCACCGATGCCGGGCCGCCGCTGAAGATGATCGCTGCGGGCGAGCGCTCAACCAGCTCGGCCGCGGTGGCCGTGTGGGGAACGATCTCGGAATAGACCTGCGCCTCACGCACCCGCCGGGCGATCAGCTGCGCGTACTGCGCGCCGAAGT